>JBGUHM010000127.1:0-33662 GCA_045112115.1 Sodaliphilus sp.
CTCAACCAGAACACGGCAAACGGGCTGCTCGACCTTATCGTTGGCGGCATCAAGATGGACGAGGCCTCGCTCATCGGCACGTGGTACTACGAGGCCCCCGGCCTGGCGTTCACCAGCGAGAACCTGCTGGCCAAGGCAGGTGGCGCCGTAGCGGCAGCCAACATCAAAGAGAAACTGCAGTCCACCTATTCCTCGGTGGGTATCAGCAGCAACAACACCTACATCGCCTTCGACAACAGCGGCAATTTCCAGGGCAAGATCGACGGCCTGCCCTTGAGCGGCACCTACAGCTACGACGGCAGTTCCCAGATCACTTTCAAGACGATGCTGTTCAGCTTCAAGGGATATGTGACCCGCACCACCCGCGGCATGTCGCTCAACTTCGAGGCAAACAAACTGCTGTCGATTCTGCAAAGTGTGGCGGCCATGAGCGGCAACAGCACGCTCGGCACCATCGGCGACCTGAGCAAGACCTACGATGGCCTACGCGTGGGCTTCGATATGCGCAAGTGATATTTTTTATAGCTTGGACTGCGGAGCAGTCGCACAACAGTAACAATGCTTGTGCGGCTGCTTCGCAGTTTCTTGTAAAATCGTTTCTGTTTGATAATATAATGAGTTGCAATCTGTTATTTGTCTCATAACCCACATTCCGTCAAAAGTTTCGGCTCAAATTCTGCGGAATCGCAACAAAAAACTTGATTCCGCAGAAAGTTGGACTTCAAATTTCGCGGAATCTTGCTATTCGGGTGTTGCGGGAGACAAATCTTTTGTTCTTAAGCGGGTATCGAAGGCTTATGTTCGTATGTTTAAAACGTACTCATTTAACGGAAGAACCAAAAAAAGTCATCGGCCGTGGACAAGGCGGTCGGTGATCATGTCCATAATGTACTGCTGGATGAGGGCCTTGAGCTGACGCTCTCTCAGAATCCACTTGATAGAACTTTCATAGTGCATGATGAGGTGTGGCTATCTATTTTTTCGTTCATTATTTCAACCCGAATTTCATGGGCTCACATTCATAATCAGAGCATTCCCATACCCATTGAATACATTGCCGGTTCATGGTTAAATTATTTATCGGATTCTTGATTAGACCAATTTCTAATGATTCGGCAGACTGATGGACAATCGCAATATAGTATTTGTCTTGGTTGTACTGGGCGGCAGCAAATTCATTATTTGTCATTCTAAATTTCTGCCCAACATAATCTATTGATTTGACTTCGATATAAATATTATCCCCATTAGGATCTTTGCCTTCCAAATCATAACCAAGATTTTGTTTGCTAACATCATTTAGTTTAAATCCGTTATCGTTCAGAACCGCAAGAGTGTTTTCTTCTGCACTCCGCCATTTTTGAACACTTGATGTAACAACGTTAGGTGTAGATGCCGCGGTTTTATTAAACCAGTCCCTTACATTTGGTTGATTATCATTGATATTATCTTTTTTTGAATTTCCGTTTTGAGAAAGAACCTCTGAGAATTGCTGCTCATAAAGATGAGACATCCCTAATTTCTTCAAACATTGTCCAATGTCTTTTGAAGAAATACCGTTGTCAAGCATAAGTTGTAAAAAGCTGCTATCTATCTTTTTCCCGCTTTCATTTATGTCATGCAGACTTGTTAATTTGTTGTCGCTGGCAAAAATAGGTGTTTTTATAAAAGAACCTACTTTGTGATTTATAAGTACCTGCTTCATCGCATTAACGGCAATCTGGGCACAGCCGGTTAACGAAATTTCAGTCGGCTTAACTAAAGAAATAATACTATCAACATCGTCTGTTTTACTTCCTAAAAACTTCAACAAGCTATCTAATCCATATACGTTAGAGCACCTAGAACTTATGCTAAGTTTACCTGCAGATAACATGGTTTTATGAAAATCCTCTGAATTAAACCATAAAGGTGATAACCTGATTTTTGAAAAGACATTTCCACTGTTTTCTTTCAGTAAGTTTGAGAATTCTCTTTCAAAAGTCAGTTTCATCAATTGTATCAGCTTTACATCAAAGTATGGTGTCATGGCTTTTAATAGCCTGTCATCATTATTCTGTAGACCTTGATTTAGAATAGTGATATAAAGTTTGGCTATTTCAGATATTACATTCTTAGTTGTATCGTCAAATATCAGGTGCCTGCGGGATGGATCTGTGCTGAAATCTCCATTCACGACAAACCCAAGACCGCAACTATCTTCTGTTGGCAAAAACGCATGTATTATAGCTTCTTCTTTTGATAGTCGTTCAATCTTATCATTTTTAGACGAAAAGGCGATACTACAATTATTATCAGAATAGACCAACCACTCACTCATTTTCTCATTTGTGGAAATCTTAATCCTTTTCCTCCCTTTGGTCTGTTCGATTACACTAATACTCGCATTTACTTCTCTACTAAGACTTATCCTAATTAACCTTACATTATTCAGGAACATTAATGTTGTATAAGCAAACGATGTATATTCCTCATCTATCTGATTAGCAGCTACACCGGAAAAAATGAATATGGTTTTATATCCGTCTGCTTGTATAATTCTTATTTCACTTTCCAGTTCAGTCTTGACATTATACTTAAACTCATGAGGTATTCTTATTAGAGGCACCTTATTAGCTTTATCAACAATAGACTTTGTCAATTCTTTTGAAAATGTGACTTCATAATCACCGCTTACAAGATGGACCTCCTTTGCGAAACTGACAACAGATTTGAACCCTATACCACGATAACCTATAGAAGTTCCTCTAGCCTTATTGGACGATGCGCTGCGACATAAACTTTCTAAGTCCCTTATTGAGAACGGTCGGCCGTCGTTGGCGACAAAGAGATAATCCTTATAACGTTTTACAAAGAACCTCGATGCTCCTGCATCATCAGCATTTTGTAATAATTCTATAAATGAGCGGCTATTATAACTCTCAGAAACGTATGCTTCCAATCCCGCAAGGTCTGAAAGCAAAATAGGAGAGTATGTAGCTTCCTTAATTAGAGAATCCCTCAAAGAACTTATACTGCTATTCATCGTGTTGGATAGAATCTTATTTTTCCTATTTCATCAACTGGTATATCCAATTTAATCGGCCCATATGAAAATACCTCAAAGCCTTGAAAATCACCATCGTATCTTTTTATGGTTTTAAAGCAAACGATATTGTTGTCAAGGTCATAAATTGCAACTTCAACATTGAATCCTTCTTCTGAAATCTCGCCATTTAATGCCAAAACTTCACAAAACAATTGAAGCGTGAATTCATCTTCAACTTTTGCCGAAAAGTTTTGAAGAACCAATCCGAATTTCTCTTCAATGCCTTCAAAGTGCTCAATTAACTTCTTTAAGTCTTTGTTAATGTTGCTTCGGTTCTGTTCTTGTGTAACATACCAATCTCCTACTTCCCTTATCAAAAGCAAAGATGCTATCCGCCCTTCGTTGATATCTAATTCTATGCGGTCGCCATCATGTGCTTGCTTTATTCGTTCATCAAAAAACACTTCGATATCAACAAATGAATTTGATTGAATGAATTGGCCATTACCCCGAAAAGAGGGTGATGTATGGTAACATTCCACCAAGCCGTGTTCTACAGATATATATTTTGTTTCAATAGCGACTTTCTTTTTTTTGTCGTTTTTATTGCTAATTCGAAGGGCATAATAAAAACGCTCAGATAGCATATCTTTATAGCCTTCTCGAATTATTTCTAAACACAACCCACTATATACTCTATCTTTTAATCGTTCCATATAACTAACAATTATGTATGATGTTGCAAAATTACAGCTTTTTCTACAAATAGATATTAGAATAAAGCAATAATATCATTTCTTTTTGTGAAATCTTGTAGTGTGTTAGTGCGCAACATGGCATTTATGACTATCTTCCGTAGACCAGTCGGTCGCCAGTCATGCGCGACATGTACTGCTGGATAAGAGCCTTGAGCTGACGCTCGAGGCTTTTTTGTTCGTCGATGCCACGTCCGGCGAGGTTGTGACGCAGCAGGCGGTCGCTCTTGAAGCGGTACAAGCCAGTGGTTTTGCTGCCGTCGAATTGCAGGAACCAGTCACCTTTCACCAGTTGGTAGGAGCCGTTGTTGTAGCTGAAAGCCCAGGTGTCGGCCGGGTCGTCGTGCAGCAGGTCGCAGCCAAACGCCACATATGGCTTGTCGTAACCCAGATACCCGAGGATGGTGGGCAAAATCGACGCCTGCTGGGCAATCACGTCGTCGCGGCAGGCGGCTTCGATCGACCCGTCGGGAGTGTAGAATATGATAGGTACCTCGTAGATGCCCAAATCGGTGAGGTACTCATCGCGGGAGAGCTGGTTGGTGTGGTCGGCTACGAGCACAAACAGTGTGTTGTTGTACCACGGCTCGCGGCTGGCGCTCTCGAAGAACCGGCGCAGAGCCATGTCGGTGTATCTCACGCATTTGTGTATGGGCTGGTCGTCTTCGTCCTTGAAAACGCCGGCATATTTATCGGGAACACGGAACGGGTGGTGGCTCGAGGCGGTGAACATGGTTGCCACAAACGGCTGGCGCATAGTGTTTATTCTCTTCTCGGTGAACTGTAGGAACGGCTCGTCCCAGATGGCCCACATGCCGTCGTAGTCGGCGTCGCCGTGGAATGCGGGGTCGGCATTATACTCGTCGCGACCGTAATAGGCCTGATAGCCCGTGGCGCGGGCGAACGCCTGAAATCCCATCGAGCCGTTCTGGGCACCGTGGAAAAACGCGCTTTGGTAGCCCTCGTCGCCCAGAAGCCGCGCGATGCCGCTCAGGTGGTTCATCGACGCTGGCGTGAGGAAGAACGGCTCGACCATCATCGGGATGCTCGACAGCGTACTGGGCATGGCGTCGATACTCTTTCGGCCGTTGGCGTAGCTGTACCGGAACGTCAGCGAGTGCTCCGCGAGCGAGTCGACAAACGGCGTGAATCCGCGGTATCGGCCGCCGTCGAGGTCTCGGTTCATAGACCCGATGAATTCCTTTGAGTAGCTCTCAACAATCAGGATGACCACGTTGTGGCGGCGTTTCTCGCTTGCGGCGGGATGGCGCTCGGGCGTGTAGGCCGCCGCCAACTCGCTCTCGTTGGCGAAGAAGTGCGGCACCTCGTATACGTTCTTGCCCAGGGTGCGAAGTATGCTGAACGGCGTGTTAAGCACCATAGCGGCGTCAATCGGGCGGTCGACATACTGGTTGGCGTTGCTCACGGTGATGGGGCGCACCGCATGCGCCAAGCCGCCGCGCATACCGCCCACCACCAGCGGCGCCATCGCCACCAGCGAGAGCGTCATCGCCACGTAGTAGCGACCTTTGCGCAGGCTTTCACGCCGCACGCGAGGGGTGACATACATCTTCCACATGAGCCACAACACCGCTGCTGCGAGCAGCACCAGATACCAGTGGCGCACCAGTTCGGTGCCTATTATGCCCGCGAGGTTGTCTTCGTTGCCGAATTCGCTGAACACCGTGCTTGTCGTGCGGCGGTTGGTGTAGCGGAAATAAACGCAGTCCATCAGGTTGATCGTGAGCGTGATGCCGCTTACCGTCAGCCACAGCCAACGTGCGAAACGTTGCCAACCGTCGGTCTCTTTCCAATGCAGCGGCAGCAGCACGAGCACAAGGTAGAGAGCCAGCGTGTACATCACCGCTGAGGCGTCGAACATCAGTCCGCCTTTCACCACCTCGGCCCAACGCGCCGGCGACGACGAGAACACATCCCAATTCACGGCTACAAACACCAGGCGCGCGAGCATGTAGACCGCCATCGCGGTGAATAGGTTGCACAGTACGGCCACCAACGGCCCGAATGGGCTGCTTAATATCTTGTTTTTCAGTTCTTTGAATTTCTTTATCATGATAATGTCACCGTCAATTGGCTTTTCGTCGTGCAAAAGTACAATTTTTATGACGAAAGAGCGAGTTTTTTCTCAAAAAACAGCCTCAAAACACTAAAAATATGGCACTAAATGTTAAAGAAATGTTAAATATTTGATTTTTCTGCTGAAAAATTATGTTGTATAACATAAAATGCAGTACTTTTGCAGCGTTTTCATGGTATTAGTTTTTAAGGTAAGTGAAAATTACAGGCGTCGAGATGACGGTTTTCTTTTCATTGTTTTAGGTTTATGTTAATGGTATTAGAAGGTTAATTAGTTAAGCAATCCCCGACGACTACTCGTCAGGGATTTTTTTTGTATTTATTTTTTCAGTTTGGAAAATGTGATGTATATTTGCAACTCGATATGAAACAAGTAAAGATTACAGCAGTTCGGCAGACGGTCTATCCCGACCTGATGGCTAAATACGAGAACCCCATCGAGCACACCTGCGATGTGACGGAGGGGCAGGAGTGGATTTCGGTCGACGGACAATGTCCCGACGGGATGTGCCCGTCGGCGTGGTCCTCTATGCGCGAGTTTGTCGAGGCGCTTGCCCGCGGCGAGGGCAATTTCTACGACGGCTGGATGCGCAACCCCAACAGCGCGATGATAAGCTGCAACGACGGCTTCCGCCCGTTCTCCTTCTATATCGAAACCATCGACTGACCCTTACCATAACTCGATACCAGCGCCTGGGAAGCATTTTTTGTTTTTCTGAGATAATACCCCCACAACTCCTAAACACCGCAGCGTACAAGTCACACTACGCTTGCTCGGTGGGTTACTTGCCGATGCAGAAGCGGGAGAAGACGGTTTGAAGGACTTCGGAGGAGGAGATTTCGCCGGTGATTTCGCCGAGGTAGTGCAGGCATTCGCGCAGGTCCTGACTGATCAGGTCGCCGGGCAGCCCGTTGTCGAGTCCGTCGGCTACTCGGCTGATGGCGTGTGCTGCGCGGGAGAGAGCCTCGTAATGGCGGGCGTTCACCACGATGAGAGTGTTGTCGTTCACCTCGGGTATGTCGGCCAGTGACACCAGCCGCTCGGTGAGGCGTTTCACATCGCCCGGCACATGTGCCGAGATGAGCATCGGTTCGAGCGGCGCCGGTATCAGCGCCTGTGGGTCGAAGCCTTCGTCGAGCAGGTCGCTCTTGTTGACCACCGCCAGCACCTTTTTGCCCTGCAGATGCGGTGCGATGGCACGGTGGAACGCCGCTACATCGTCGGCGCTGGCTGTACCGTCTATTACCCAAACCACGATGGCGGCCTGGTCCATCTTCTGGAACGACCGTTCGATGCCCATCGATTCAATCACGTCGTGCGACTCGCGGATGCCCGCGGTGTCGATCAGGCGGAACAATGTGCCGCCCAGCGTGATAGTGTCTTCGATTACGTCGCGCGTGGTGCCGTGGATATCGCTCACCAGCGCGCGTTGGTCGCCCACAAGGGCGTTGAGCAAGGTGGACTTTCCGGCGTTTGTAGCACCGATAATAGCCACAGGCACACCATGCTTGATGGCATTGCCGGTCTTGTACGACTCGGCGAGAGAGTTGATATATTCGTGGATTTCGCGGGCAAGGTCGGTTAGGCGGCTACGGTCGGCGAACTCCACATCCTCTTCGCTGAAATCGAGCTCAAGTTCGACGAGAGCGGTAAAATCGAGCAACTTGGAGCGCAGTTGCGACAGATGCTTGGCGAAGGCACCTCGCATCTGGTTCATCGCCACACGGTGGGAGGCGGCGCTCTGCGAGGCAATCACGTCGGCCACGGCTTCGGCCTGCGAGAGGTCCAAGCGCCCGTTGGCGAAGGCGCGTCGTGTGAACTCTCCGGCTTCGGCGCTGCGGCATCCGGCCTCGATGAGCGTGTTGACAATCTGCTGCTGAATCCAGAGCGAGCCGTGGCACGAAATCTCCACTACATCCTCGCCCGTGAACGAATGTGGCGCGATGAAGACTGTGAGCACCACCTCATCGAGCACGTTGCCGTCGGCATCGAGGATATGTCCCAGATGCGCCGTGTGGCTTGGCATCTGCTCGAGCGGTTTTCCGCTCCACCGGCGCTGCACGCACTCTATCGCATGGTTACCGCTAACGCGCACCACGGCTATACCTCCCATGCCATGCGGTGTCGACACCGCCACTATCGTCCTGTCGTCCATAGCCTATTCTGTGTTGAGTTTAGCGCGAGTGGAACCAGAGAGTGGTGTTCGACTCCGCTTGCAGCCGTTTTTGCTGTTCGGCGGGCAGTCCCGACAGGAAATCGATGCCTGTGAGGCGCTCCACCTCGTCGACCGACACCACATACTGCCTTAGGTCGCCGTCGCATGCCTTGTTGGGCATGACGAAAGCGATGGCGCGTGTGGGTCGTGACGAAGGCGAGTAAATAACCTTGAAAAAGCCTGTGGGCACCGCCACCCGCCCTTTACGTCCGCTGCGCCGCTGCACGATGGTCTCGGGTTTGCTCGACTCGAACACCGGCCCGGTGTACACCACCAGTTTCTTGTCGCGTCGCGCCCATTCGCGCACTTTGAGTTCGAGGTCGTTCCACATCCCCTTGTTAAGTTCGTGGTTCTGCGGGCAAATGTTGCTCATCTTGAACGTCGACGCCATGGCCTCATCGTTCCATTTGAAGTCGCCGGCGGGAGCCATATGGCCGCGGTCGAAGCCAGAGCCGGCGTATTCCTCCGACCGTGCGCAGCCGTGCACCTTCTCGTCCTGCTCGAAGGTTTCCTGGCGCTCGCTTCGTCCGCGAGTCTCATTGGCTGTTAGGGTGTACACCACGCAGTTGGGTAGATGCAGGTGGCTGTTGTAGTACACTGTGAAGCCCGGATACGACACTGTCTGGTTGGGTGTGCCTTTGCGCAGTTGCAACGCCTCGATGCCGCCCGTGACTGTTGTAGCCCCGGGGGAATCGTAGTCGCCCGGCTGAGCGAAGCCTTCAGTCTTCGCCGCCGTCGTCGTTGTCTGCTCGGTCGGCGCGGTATTGTCGTCGTTGTGCCTGAGATTCAGGTAAACCACGACACCGATCACCACCAGCCAAGCCAGTGCCATCAGTATCCGTTTCATTTTATTTCACTTCCCAGGTGTCGCCCGAGAGAATCACGTCCCGCAGCGAATTGAAGCCGTGTTTTTCCCTAACCTCTTCAATCTGGGCCTCCACCTCGTCGTTGTAGGTGGGAGCCTCCACTTCGCGAATCACGCCGAGAGCCAGAGGCAGTTCGTGGCCGTCCATGAGAGCCAACTGCTGGTGCAGGAAGTTGCTTTGGCAATGTGCGTCGTGAACCAGCACATCATCCATGGTGTATCCGTCTTCGCCAACAGTGACAGCCTTCAGTCCGAAACCGTCCTGCACAATGCCCTTCTCGTTCTCCTTGCCGAAGAGCATCTTCTGTCCGTGAACGAGGTGGATGGTGCGGTCGGCGCGGGTGGCGCGGTCGGTGATGAAGTTGTGGATGCCGTTGTTGAAAATCATGCAGTTCTGGAGGATTTCCACCACCGAGCAACCTTTGTGCTTGGCAGCCTCAATCATAACTTCCTGACTTATTGCGAGTTCGACATCGATGCTTCGGGCGAAGAAAGTGCCTCGTGCGCCGAAGGTGAGTTCGGCCGGCACAAACGGGTCTTCGGTGGTGCCGTAAGGCGACGACTTCGATTTGAACCCGCGTGCGCTTGTCGGCGAGAACTGACCTTTGGTTAGGCCGTAGATTTTGTTGTTGAGCAGCAGCAGATTCACGTCGATGTTGCGACGCACCTCATGGATGAAGTGGTTGCCACCGATGGCGAGGCAGTCACCGTCGCCCGACACCTGCCAGACCGTCATCTTGGGGTTTGCGGTTTTGAAACCGGTGGCCACCGCGCCTCCACGTCCGTGGATGGTGTGGAAGGCGTAGGTGCGGGTGTAGTAGGGCAGACGCGAACTACAGCCGATACCTGAAATCACAGCGGTCATTTCGGGCGGTATGCCCAGCTTGGCCATCGACTTGAGCAGTGCGTTAAGCACAGCGTGGTCGCCGCAGCCTGGGCACCAGCGCACTGGTTGGGTATTCTTGAAATCCAGCGGCTTATAACTTGTTGTAGGTGTTGCGTTCGTCTCCATTACAATTCCTCCTCCATCATTATGTTCTTAACTCCGTCGATTATCTCTTGCACCATGAAAGGCTGTCCCTGAACCTTGTTGATGTGGCAAATGTTCAGGTTGGGGATCTTGCTTTGCAGATACGAAGCCATTTGGCCGGTGTTCAGCTCTGCCACAATCACGGTCTTGAACCGGCTGAGCAGTTCGGCGGTGTTCTTTGGCAGCGGGTTGATGTATCGCAGCTGTGTCATCGCCAGCTTCACGCCTTCGGCGTTGAGTCGGTTCACGGCGTCAAGGATGTGTCCGTAGGTGCTGCCCCATCCGACGATGATGGTGTCGGCGTTGGGGTCGCCCTTGAGCTTGAGCTCAGGAATGTAATTGGCTATGTTCGCGATTTTCAGTCTACGCGTCTCTACCATGTGTGCATGGTTGATGGGGTCGTTGCTGAGCACGCCGGTGTTGTAGTCCTTTTCAAGACCGCCCACCACGTGTTCCAAGCCCTTGGTGCCGGGGATGGCCCAATAGCGTATTCCCAGCGCGTTGCGCATGAACGGCGTCCACGAAGGCTTGACGGCTTCGGGCACATAGTTGGGCTTGATGACGGGATATTCGCCCTCCTCAGGTATTCTCCATGCCGAGGAACCGTTGGCGATAAAAGCGTCGGTGAGCAGTACCACGGGAGTCATGTGCTCTATAGCAATTCTCGCGGCTTGGAAAGCCATCTTGAAGCAGTCGGTGGGCGAAGCGGCGGCAAGAACGACCAACGGACTTTCACCGCTGCGTCCGTAGAGGGCCTGCTGCAAGTCGGTCTGCTCGGTCTTGGTGGGCAAGCCGGTCGACGGTCCTCCGCGCTGTACGTCAACAAGAACCAGCGGCAGTTCGGCCATCACGGCCAGCCCCAGAGCCTCGCTCTTCAGAGCCAAGCCCGGTCCGCTCGTGGTGGTCACTGCCAGATGTCCGGCAAATGACGCGCCTATCGCAGAACAGATGCCACCAATTTCGTCTTCCATCTGTACGGCTTTCACGCCCAGGTCGCGGCGTTTTGCCAGTTCGTGCAGGATGTCGGTGGCCGGGGTGATGGGATATGAGCCCAGGAACAGCGGCCGTCCGCTCTTTTCAGAAGCCAAGATGAGACCCCATGCGGTGGCTTTGTTGCCGTTCACGTCGGTATAGGTGCCAGGTTTGACCTCATCCGACTGTATGCGGTAGGTCGAAACGGTGGCGTGTATGTTGTGACCGTAGTCGTATCCGCCACGGATCACTCGCTCGTTGGCCTCATAAACCTCGGGTTTGTCGGCAAACTTAGCCTTTAAGAATTTCAATGGAGCCTCCATGGGCCGGTTGAACAGCCAGCACACAAGACCTAATGCAAACATGTTGCGGCACTTGAGTTGTGCCTTCAGGTCCATTCCGGTGTCGGCGAGAGCCTCTTTCACCATTGTGGTGATGGGGGCCTCAATCACTTGTGCTTTAAGTCCGAGTTCCTCATAAGGGTCGGTGGTTGTGTACAGCGCCTTGTCCAGCCCAGCCTGGGTGAAAGTGTCGATGTCGACGATGGCAGCGCCGCCTTTGCGCAAGAACTGTGCGTTCTGTTTCAGTGCTGCGGGGTTCATCGCGACAAGCACGTCGCACTCGTCACCTGGAGTGTGGACACCATGGCCAATGTGTACTTGGAAACCCGAAACTCCACCCAGCGAGCCTTGTGGTGCTCGCACCTCGGCTGGATAGTCGGGGAAAGTGGAAATGCGGTCGCCCAAACCGGCGCTCACATTTGAGAAGATGTTGCCAGCTAATTGCATTCCGTCACCGCTGTCGCCCGAGAAGCGCACAACGATGCTTTGCCTAAACTGGACTTTTGCTTTTTCACTCATTGTTTTTTGTTGATATAACGTTAATTACGTATGGGGGCTTAACCATTTAAGCCCCTAAAACGGCTGCAAATCTACAACTTATTTTCGTGATGGCCTTATTTTTTAATATATTTTATTGTAAAGATGTGAAAAGAAGGGGAGATGAAGCGCCGTGCGGCGCTGATAAACGCTCGCTCTGCTCGCTGATAAATCGCGCTTCGCGCTGGGGAATCGACCGCGGTGCGGTCTGGAGAAAAGCGCTTTGTGCGCCTGGGACACTGGTTGGGCGCTGCGCGCATGGAAGATGGAGGATGTAATATGGAAGATGTGGGGGCTTGCGGGTGCGACTGCTCCGCAGTCGTGGGGCAGTGGTGATGGTAGTGGGCATCCTCAGAGTTCTCGGAGTTGGAACTATTCCGGCGAAGGCTCTCTTCGCTGTTTTTACAGATAGCGGGCGGTGATTGAGCGGGGGCTGGCGGCCAGCGCGCGTGGTGTGCCGGCGAAGATTACTTCGCCTCCGTTCTCACCTGCGCCGGGACCGAGTTCGATTACGTAGTCGGCGGCTTTAATAACGTCGGTGTTATGCTCCACCACGTACACGGTGTTGCCCTCGGCCACCATAGTGCGGAATAGTTCCACGAGATGGTGCACATCTTTTAGGTGCAGACCGTCGGTGGGTTCGTCGATGACAAAGACGCCGCGTTTGCCGCCGTTTGTTGTCGAAGAGGTGTAAGCCTTGAGATACGAAGCGATTTTCATTCGTTGCAATTCACCGCCCGAGAGTGTGCTGAGGGCCTGGTTCAGGTGTAGGTAGTCGAGCCCCACGGCCATGAGCGGCCGCAGTTTCTCCTCGATTACTGTGTCGGCGAACCGTTCGCTGGCGCGTCTCACCGAGAGATCCATCACCTGCGCTATGTTCAGTCCGTCGAGCGTATATTGCAGCGCCTCAGGCGAGTATCTCAGTCCGCCGCAAGCCTCGCAAGTGGTCTCGATGTTGTCCATAAACGCCATCTCGGCAATGACCACACCCTTTCCGCCGCACACCGGGCACGCACCTTCGCCGTTGAACGTGAAATACTTCTCTTTCATCTTGTGTGCCCGGGCAAAGAGTTTGCGAATGTCGGGCGCGACATCCATATAGGTCGCGGGTGTGGATCGCAGGCTCACGCCAATGTTTTTCTGGCTGATGTACACAATGTCGCCGTGGGCGTTGCGGAAACACTCCATGAGCGAACTCTTTCCCGAACCAGCGACACCCGCCACTACGACGAAAACACCCATGGGCAAGTCGATTGTCACATCCTTGAGATTGTGCAACTTGGCATGGCTCAGCGGAAAAGTGTCGCGGGGCGCGAGGGGCGCGTCGTTGAACGCACCGCGTCGGCTGAGCATGCGTCCGGTGTCGGTGCCGCTCTTGAGCAGCCCCGGGTAATCGCCTTGATAGACAATCTCGCCGCCACGGCTTCCCGGTCCGGGCCCGAGGTCGACGATATGGTCGGCGATGGCAATCATTTCCTTGTGGTGCTCCACGAGCAGCACGGTGTTGCCTGCGTCGCGCAGTCGTCGTACCGAGTGCTTCATCTTTTCGATGTCGTGGTCGTGGAGACCCGTGCTCGGCTCGTCGAGGATATACAGCACGTCGGCTAGCGACGAGTTGATGTATTTCGCAATCTTGCAGCGTTGTGCCTCGCCGCCCGACAGCGTGCCCACACCGCGGTCCAGGCTCAGGTATCCCAGCCCTATCTCCTCGAGTGCCGTGAGCCGCGTGCCTATCGCCTGCTTGAGGTCGACGGCCAGCGGCGAGGACAGCGAGGCAATCCATTGGTTGAGCCTCGTGACCGACATCGCGCTGGCCTCGGCGATGTTGATGCCGTCGATTTTGCACGATAGCACGCGCTGACTCAGCCTTGTGCCGCCGCAGTCGGGGCATACCCCCATGTTGAGCATCGGGTTGAGCACAGCGGCGTGGAGCAGTCCCTCCTCCGAGTTGATGATGCTGCGGTACATTCGCGGAATCAGACCTTCGTATTTGGCCGTCTTTGGCCAGTTGGCCGGCGGATTCTTCAGCCTGATCTGCGGACTGTTGAGGAAGAGGTCGAGTTCCTCGGGTGTGTAGTCCTTGATTTTCTTGTCGAGGTCGAACAGTCCGCTGTGGGCATAGCGTATCCATCGCCATCCGCCCTTGCCGAAGGCGATATAGTGGATGGTGTCCTCGTCGTTCAGACTCTTGTCGAAGTCGACGAGTTTGTGGATGTCGAGTTCACGTATTTCGCCCAGACCCGAGCAGCGCGGACAGCTGCCCTCGGGGTGGTTGAAGCTGAACGACTCGGCATATCCCACAAACGGCTGGCCCACCCGCGAGAACAGCAGTCGCAGCAGTGCCGCGATGTCGGTGTAGGTGGCCACGGTCGAGCGTGAGTTCTGCGCCGGTTTCTTCTGGTCGATGACGATGGCTATGGGCAGGTTCTCGATGGCGTCGACGTGGGGCCGTCCGTATTTGGGCAGATATTGCTGCACAAACGCGGGGAAAGTGTCGTTGAGTTCGCGTCGCGACTTAGCGGCGATGGTATCGAGCACGAGCGAGCTCTTGCCCGAGCCGGAGACACCGGTGAACACGGTGATCTGGTGTTTAGGAATCTCTAACGACACGTTCTTGAGGTTGTTCTCACGTGCCGAGCGTATGATGATTTTGTCGTAACGGTTCATTTCTTCTCTTTTTCAGGTGGAAGCAAGGCTAATGCGGCATCGAGGATAAGGTCGTGGCCCGCGGCTACATCGTCGGGTGTCATGTCCACGCGGATGTCTGGCTCAACGCCCCATTCGGTGAGTTTGCCGTCGGGGCCGTAAATGGGTGCCGATGAGAATCTCACGACCCATCCGATGGGCAGTTCGGCGCTGAAGGGCAGCCCGCAACCACCTCCGGTTACGTCGCCCACGAGCGTCACCTGCGGCAGCGACTTCATTATCGACACGAAATTGTTGGTTGCGCTGAAAGAGCCGCGGTTGGTGAGAATCACCACGGGTTTGTCGTACATTACATGGCCCACTTCGGGCGAGATATAGTAGTCGTAAGGTTCCGAAAAGTCCCGATGACCGGGGCCGGTCTTGTGGCTGATGGAGCCGGCGTGGATGCGTTCGCTGATGAATCGCGACACCAGCGTCTCGACGTTGATGAGGTCGCCGCCGCCGTTGTTGCGCACATCGATGATGAGCATATCGGTGTCCTTGAAATAGGAAAGCACCACGTCGAGATTGCCCTTGCCCACGGTGCTGGCGAAGCTGCCGTAACGCAGATATCCCACACGTCCGTCGGCCATAGTCTGGTATTTCATTCCCGACGTGCGGCGGTAGTCGAAGTTGAGGTATGTCTCGTTGATGAGCCGCTCGTTGTAGTTCTCGGGATACTGTTCCCAGATCCAGTCGCGCGACGAGTCGAAATACGAAATCAGGTTGACGTGGCCATCGTCGAGCTCTCCGAGCATCTCGGCAAGGATGTCGAAGAGTTCCATCTGTGTTATCTTGTTGTTGTGGTCCTTGAGATGCTGGTTGATTTTGTCGCGGTATTTCACCTTCACCTCGTTCCAGTCCACGCCTTTGTCGTCGAGGAAGCAGTAATGCTCGTCGATGATGGTCCACAGCGCGTCGAAATTGCCCTGAACGGTGTTGTTCCATTCAGGCTCATCGTGGCATGCGCCCAGCGCCATTGCTGCCGTAACAGCCAGAATCCAGAGATATAGTTTCCTGAAAGCCATGTCGGTAGATTAGTAAAGAGGTGAAACAATGCGGGCGTCGCGCAGCAGCGACTTGCGGTAGCCCAGTGAGAGAATGTCGCCGCCGAGACCAATGACCACGGCATGGTAGCGCTCGCGTGTGCTCAGGTTGCTCACCCACGACGTGGAAAAGCGGTTGCGGTAGCCTATTCGCAGCACGGTCGACCCGAGATGGAGGTCGGCCGCCACCATGTTCTCCATGTCGAAACGGTTACCCCACCAGCCGAAGTGTACCAGACCGCTGTGGTTGCCCACGTACATCTCATAGTAGCTTTCGCCGTATTCCGGCGAGTAGAACACTCCCGCCACGGGCACACTCGCCTGGTAGGAAAGCGTGACTGGCAACCGCTTGATTTTGAAGTTATAGGCCACCATGGCCGAGAGCCCCACGTTCCACTGGACGCGGGCGCTCACCACGTTGTTGCTGTTCTGCGGGGCATAGATGATGCCGCCGCGAAGGGCTGTCTGGCCGCCGGCCATGAGTTGCAGTTCAGGAGTGAGTACTCCTTTCCATCGCCGCATCAGGCTCCATCGCGCCTGTCCGGTTACCGAGTGGAAATGGTGGTTCCCGGCGGGACTGTTGTTGCGTTCGTAACTGGCGCTCAACTCCAGTTGTCTCACCCAGTTGTCAGGACTGAAGCCGGTGGCTTGGAAGTGTTCCCACGCCAGCCCCAGATGCAAACCGCTGTTGTGCAGCGGACTGAGGTAGGTGTCGAGCAGATGCGAGCCGCCGCCTGAAACGCTGACGATGCTGGTGACGGGTCGCAGGACCGTCGAGTCGGTGTCCTGTGCTCTCGCTGTAGCGCTAAGCATCAGCATGAATAATGCGGCAATAGTTGTAAGTCTCATGCGAACAGGTCGTTATAGATTTTCTCGGTGGCACCGATGTTGCTTTCGATATAGTGGGCCGCTGCCGCGCCGGCGGTTGCCAGGCGTTCGGGGTCGGAGAGCAAGCGGTCGGCCACAGCGGTGAAGCGGTCGCTGTCGGTCACCTCGAAACCTCCGCCGCAGTCAATCATCGCGGCAGCCTCTGGGAATTTCTCATGACGCGGGCCGAACAGCACCGGAATGCCGTAGACGGCGGCCTCGTTGATGTTGTGTATGCTCACACCGAATCCTCCGCCAACCATCGCCAGCGTGCCGTAGCGGTAGAGCGACGAGAGCAGGCCGAAGCAGTCGACCACCACGCAGTCGCACGACGCGGTGTCGGCACCGGCCTTCAACTGCGAATAGAGCATTGCCGGACGCTGGCATCGGGCGAGCAGTGCCTGCAGCCGGTGCTTGTCGAATTCGTGCGGTGCCAGTATCAGTTTCACATTCGGGTGGCTGTTGAAGTAGGGGAGGAGCAGGTCCTCGTCGGGTTCCCACGTGCTGCCGCCAACAATCATGGCTTCGGCCGAGGCTGCGAACGCCTCAATCTCGGGGAAACGGCGCGTGGAGGCCTTCACCTGGCTCACGCGGTCGAAACGCGTGTCGCCCGCCACGGTCACGTTGTCAACTCCGATGGAGTGCAGCAGAGCGCGCGACTCCTCGTTCTGCACGTAAAGCCGCGTGAAGCAGCCGAGCATCTTGCGGAACATGCCTCCCCACGGACGAAAAAAAATCTGTCCCGGACGGAAGATGGCGCTCACGATATAGGTGGGAACGGAGCGGCGTTTCAGTTCCTGCAGGTAGTTGCCCCAGAACTCATATTTGATGAAAATAGCCATCGACGGCTTCGCGAGGTCGAGGAAATGACGCACGAGCGAAGGCGTGTCGAAAGGCAGATAGCACACGGCGTCCACTTGGTCGTAATTCTTGCGCACCTCGTAACCCGAAGGTGAGAAAAACGAGAGCAGAATCTTCGACTCAGGACGCTCGCGACGGATTTTCTCAATAAGCGGTCGGCCCTGCTCAAACTCTCCGAGCGACGAGGCGTGTACCCAGATGCATACTTCGCCGCCGAGCGTGCGCTCGAGATAGTCGAAAGTGTCGGCCTGGCCGCGTGTCATCAGCCGTGCCTTGCGGTGCCCTGTCGCTGCGAGTTTGACAGCGCGTTTGTAAGTGCCTATGCTTATGTTGTATAATGTGTTCATAGTATTTAGAACCGAGGATTGAGCAAGGGATTGGTGTCGGCCTTGCCGCTGCGGTGGCTCTTCCAAAGTTTGTTGTCGAAATAGAAACGTGCGCTCACCTGTTGCCAGAACGCCATACACTTGTCGCTGGCGTGCAGGGAGAGTTGCGCTGTGAAGTTTACATAGTCGGTGCGGAAAATGGTGGCGATGACATCGGTGCGGGAGTACATCTTGTTGTGATACCAGGTGTCGCCCCAGTAGAGTTCGCTGCCGTAGTTTTCGTAGTAAGGCAGTTGGACTTTTCCGGCGTAGAACCGCTCTTTGACGGTGAGCCAGCGCCAGGTGTAGGCCACGTCGGCCGTCACACCGGGACGGCAGTCCCATTGCCGACGCGAGAGATGGCGGTCGCGGTTGAGCGACATCAGCATGCCCACGCCAGCCTCGAGGTTGGGAAAGTTGAAGCCCAGACGCGGAGCCACCACGAGATGGTCGATCACGCCTTGGAACTCCTGCGGATCGGCATTCTTCGCCAGATGGTCGTATTCGATAATTATTTCCGGTTTGAGCCACTTATGGGTATAACTGTACCGTAAGCCGGTGAGGAACGACTCGCGGCGGTGGCGCGTCTGCAACTGCCGCCAGTCGAGCCAGGCGTCGAGGGCGTGGCCGCGGTTGTGGTAGTTCACCACTGCGCCGCGGGTCACGGGCTGCTCGAATTTGATGGAGTCGCTGCGCAGATACAGCGGCAGTTCGAGCGTGGCGGGAATCATACCCACGGCCACGTCTACTTTCTCACCGTTGTACTGGTAATAGGCTGTCGGCACTATTTTGTAGCCGCTCAGGTTGTTGACCATAGGCTGATACCAAGTAACGCCGCCGCGCACACTATGACGGCCCACCTGCAGACCCACTTGTGGCGTGAGATGGGTGAAAAATATCGTCTGGTGCTTGCGCATCTTGTCGCCGCCCTCGCGGTTGTGGAGCACGGCGCTGAAGTCGACGCTCCACAGCAGTTGCGGCGAACGCGACAGGGTGTCGGGTTCGGGCGTGTCGGCTGCGGCCGCTGTTGCTACAACGGCGGCGCATACCATCAGCCATATCTTCCTGACTGCTGTCACTGCGGCGCGGTGATGTTTTCCACACCTCGTTCGATGCGGGCGATGGTCTCGTCTTTGCCAAGCAGCTCGGTGATGTCGAACATATGCGGACCTTTGCACTGGCCCACCACGGTCAGGCGGAACGCGTTCATCACGTTGCCCATATGGTATTCGTGGTCTTTAATCCAGCCGAGTACCACCTCTTCGGCGTGGGCGCTCGTCATGTCGTCGAGACCGCTCAGTACCTCGATGAGTTCTCTCATTATGCCGGGAGTGTCGTCTTTCCAGCGCTTGCGGATGTCTTTCTCGTTGTATTCGGTGGGAGCGGCGAAGAAGAAGTTGGCTTGCTCCCAGAGGTCGCCCACGAAATTGCAGCGGCTCTTGACCAGCGACACCACGCGCGTGAGGTACTCGTCGCTGAAACGGTCGGCGCTTTCGACTTTAGTGGCAAGGATGGGACGTAACAGCGCTGCCAGTTCGGCGTCGTCCATCGCCAGCAGGTATTCGTGGTTGAACCACTTGCCCTTCTCGTAGTCGAAGCGTGCGCCTTTCTTCGAGCAGTGGTCGAATGAGAACTGCGCGATGAGTTCGTCCATCGAGAACACCTCCTGCTCGGTGCCCGGATTCCAGCCCAGCAGCGCCAGGAAGTTGACCACGGCCTGTGGCAGATAGCCGCTCTCGCGGTATCCGCTGCTCACGTCGCCGGTTTTGGGGTCGTGCCACTCGAGCGGGAACACCGGGAAGCCCAGTTTGTCGCCGTCACGCTTGCTCAGTTTGCCGTTGCCCGTGGGTTTGAGCAGCAGCGGCAGGTGTACGAACTGCGGCATCTCGTCTTTCCAGCCCAGAGCCTCGTAGAGCAGCACATGCAGCGGTGCGCTCGGCAGCCACTCCTCGCCGCGGATTACGTGACTCACTTCCATCAGATGGTCGTCCACGATGTTGGCCAGATGGTAGGTGGGCAGGTTGTCGGCGCTCTTGAAGAGCACTTTGTCGTCGATTACGCTGGAGTTCACCACCACGCGTCCGCGAATCAGGTCGTCGACCACGACGTCGCGGCCGGGTTCGATGAGGATTCTTACCACATATTTCTCGCCAGTGTCGATTAGTTCGCGCGTTTTCTCCTCGCCCAGAGTGAGCGAGTTGCGCATGCTCATGCGCGTCGTCGCGTCGTATTGGAAATTGGGCACTTCGGCGCGCTTGGCGTCGAGTTCCTCAGGGGTGTCGAATGCGATATAAGCCTTGCCGTCGGCCAGCAGTTGGTCGACGTAGCGGCGATAGATGTCGCGGCGCTCGCTTTGCTTGTATGGGCCGTAGGCACCGCCTTCGCGCACGCCCTCGTCAATCTCGATGCCGAGCCAAGCCAGCGACTCGTTGATATACTCCTCGGCACCTGGCACGAAGCGGTTGCTGTCGGTGTCCTCGATGCGCAAAATCATCGCTCCGCCGTTCTGGCGCGCGAACAAGTAGTTATACAGTGCAGTGCGCACTCCGCCAATGTGCAACGGACCCGTGGGCGACGGTGCGAACCTCACTCTCACTTTTTTCTCCATGTATTTTGTGTTTTAATAATTATTTTCGTGGTTTGTTTCTTTTACATTACCATGGCGGGCATGGCTGTTGACTGCTGCAAACTGTTGATATATAGCCACATGTAGTGCTAAATGGCGGTAGCAACGTTGGTTTGCTGTCGAAATCGACCGCAAAATTAATCAATCCCCCTCAATTACACAAATCGAAACACCTTTTTGCCAACAAGTGTTGTGCTTGCGCACGTTTTGCGCACGTTTTGTGTCTTTTGGTTTGACTTCTTGCATTTCAAATGTCAAAAAGAGTACAGGTATTTGTAGACTAACCGTTGTTTTGGTTCATGAGATTTACCACCACTTTGACCATAACGTCTTTTTCTTCTGTTCGGCTTTCGGCAATCATTAGTGTGAGTGCCACAAGAGTGTTGTCTGCAATTCTTTTGGTGCCGTCTTTACGATATAGGATACCATTGTTGTTGAGAAACCACAAGAAAAGCGTGGCTGCAATTCGCTTGTTACCGTCGCTGAACGAATGGTTTTTGGTAACAAGGTAAAGCAGCATAGCCGCCTTTTCTTCAACGCTTGGGTAAAGTTCCTCGCCGCCAAAGGTCTGATAAATCTGACCTATACTGCTCTTGAACGAATCATCTTTTTCATTGCCGAACAATGTGTTTGCGCTAAATTTTTTTCGCAAAGCCTCAATTGCCTGCATGGCATTCTTGTAAGTGGCATGGAATTTTTCCTCGAGTGTCGTTTTTCCAATATCTAAGCGCTGATAGTCGTAGTCATCAAGCGTGTTAAGAGCTTTAGCATAGTCGGCAACAACATCGAAAAGAGCCCGACCGTCGTCGGTTGAGAGTAATGGCTGACTGAGAATTGTGCGACCAAGCACACCTACAAGTTGGCGAAGTTCATCCACCTGTTCACGACGTATTCTGTCATTGACTGCATAACCTTTTATGAGATAGTCTTTCAGAACGTTTCTCGCCCAAATGCGGAAAGCTGTACCTCTTTTACTCTTCACTCGGTAGCCTACTGAGATGATGACATCTAAATCATAGAATTTAACCTTACGAGTGACTTTACGATTACCTTCTCGATGAACTTGTAAGAATTCCTTACAAGTTGCTGATTCTTCCAATTCTCCCTCAGCATAAGCGTTACGAATATGCATGGTGATGTTTTGTGTTGTTTTTTGGAACAATTCAGCCATTTGCGCTTGCGAGAGCCAGACGGTTTCTTTGTCTAGCCGTACGTCAATCTTCGTCTGGCCGTCATCGGTTTGATATATAACGATGCTGTTGTCTCCCATAATCGATAGTGTATTTTTATATTCACACCACAAGGGCGGTATTTATTATACTAATTAGCAAGTGCACTTGCTATATTGTTTTTGGAAATAAGGTGACAAAGGTACAAATTGTTTCTCAATTTACGTTCGTTTTTCTCACTTTTGTCATTCATCAGGAGTAGGCGGTCGTTGGCGCACAGCGCCGAAGCGATGGGCGTGGTAGTGTAGTCGAAATGATTATTTGCAAGCGTGGGAACTGCTTGTTTAAGGGTCCGAAGGTTTCATATGGGTATAAAAAAACTGATTGCCTCTCGGCAACCAATCTTAATTAACCTTAAATCTAATACCATGAAAAACACAGTGCAAATTTAGACGTTTTTTTATTACGTGCAAACGTTTTACCAAAAAAATGGCCAATATTTAACACATTTTAAGTGTTAACGTTTTGTTTTAACATTTTTGTACAGATTTTTATGCCTTCGCGGCCCAAATTACATGCCAAATCGATGATGCTAAGGTTTGGAATGAACTCATGCCGATGTTGCCACTGCTGATAGTACGGAACGATGGCGACAGGGTAGTTGTCGCCGCGCTTGGTGCCTATTCTCTGGCGCAGGTCAACAGCTTTGTTGTCAGCGTTTTGAGTGTTGTATTCTGCTACTTCGTCGTAGATGGGCAGGGCCATAAACTCGATGATGCAGCGGTGTAGTTGCATGTTCAGGTCGAGCAGGAATCGTTGCCGGCCGTCGACTATGATGTGGTGCAGTTCATCGGCTAAATAGTCGAAATATGGCGATTTACCATAAGCCGAGAACAGTGCGCCCCAATGCTTTTCCCTCCATGCGCCGTGTTCCGAGATCTTCACCTCCCGCATGGGGACAGCCATCGCCGTAGTGTCATGGTCGAGTGGCACGGTGAGCGTCACCGGTCCGCCTGGCGAGTCGATGGTGTAGCGGTGGTGGCTGTGTCGCAGGGGCAGCGATTTCTGCCCGCTGTCAATCAGAACTTTGCGTGCGCTCATCATCGCAGCGTAGGCTGTGACGCTTGCGGCTGTCATACTCCCGATGACCACCGTATCATGCCGTATGATAGAGTTTTTCTCCATTTGTGCCGCAAAATTAGCCATTTTCTTTTTAACAATCATAAAATCCATGATAAAAAGGAGCGACAGCCGAGGCTACTGTTAAAATCCTTTAATGTTTGCAAAATAAACCAAATATTTAATGAATTAGCGATGGTAAAACCTCAACAAGCCACGGCACTCTTGGACGTTGTCGCCTGGTCCAAAGAAGAAGAGTGACGGGAAAGGAACCGTCCCATCCCTCTCGCCATAACCGTCATTTCCTGATTTTTACTGTATTTTTCGTCTTCTTCCATCTGGTCCAAAAGCGAAAATGAAGAAAAAAGAACCGTCCCTTTTTCTTCACTTTTGAATCGTCTTTTTTCGCCAGTCGGTCGTTTTTTTGTTCGTACTTATTTAGAAGTGGATTTTTTTTAGTAATTTTGCGGTTGGAATTTTTTAAGAACTGATAATATTATGAGGAAAATTTTATTTTTTGCGATCGTGGGATTGGCTGTAATGCTGGTTGCCTGCGACAACACCGAGAAAGAGGTCAAAGAGTTTTTGGGACAGTTTTCTGAGGCCGCCACAAGCGGAGACAAGGACGCGCTGGCCAAACTCTATCCCGGAATAGAGATTGCCGATTCGCTTTCGTTCGGCATCGACGAGGAAAACCTCAAGATTGAGAACACCGATGAAGAAAATGTATTCAAAGTGACGCTTGAGGCCGGCAAGGATATTTTGGTCAGCCGCAATGACGACGGCACTATGACCATCACCGAGAGCCACGGCCTGTTCGCCTACGATGCCTCGCGTCTCGATTTCGCCCGCAAGACGGGACAATTCAAGGATGAATTGACCGACATCACCAACGCCCAGCGTATGTCGGACAGCCGCTTCCTCAATGAATTATCGGAAAAACTGTTTGCCGAAGTGCGAAACAACGTGACAGTGCAGGTGATGTCGCGGCAGGGTCGTGAATATTGGGAAGAGATCTGGTCGGCCGTAGTGACCAACAACAACGATTTCGACCTTGGCGGCGATGACTATTCAGCTTATTTATCGTGCACATACTTTGATAGGGAGATGTTGAGAGATGTGTCAGCAAACGGCAAGACCCTCTCAGGCAAATCTATTCCCGCTCATGCGTCGGTAACTTACAATCTGGGGCTTGAAGACATGGAGAGCGGTACACAGTACCGGGTCAGCAGTATCAATATCAAGTCGCTCTCGCCCGATGTGATTTCACGTATCTACACGCCCACCGGCAACGAATACGAAGAATTCGTGAAGGAGAATGGCCCGTACAATCCTGACACGGAACCCGCAAAATAAACGTCACATCAACCATTTCCAATATACAAAAGTGCTCAAACGCGGAAAATAACTCCCGTTTGAGCACTTTTCGTCTTTGAAACCTGCTCAAACGCGGATAAAAAACTCCCGTTTGAGCACTTTTCGTCTTTGAAACCTGCTCAAACGCTGGAAGAAACTCCCGTTTGAGCACTTTTCTGCCAAATACACGTTTATGGTTACTGTGCCCGGGAGGGGTCACTCGATGTAGCCGAAGGCGCGGAGTTTCTTCTCCTGGTTTCGCCAGTCTTTTTCCACCTTAACATATAGCTGGAGGTTGACGCGTTTCTCAAAGAAACGCTCGATGTCCTTACGGGCCTCGATGCCCACGTGCTTCAGTTTCTTGCCTTGGTGGCCAATGATGATGCCTTTCTGACTGTCGCGCTCGACGTAGATTACGGCCTGGATGTTGATGTTGCGGTCGCTCTCCTCAAACGCTTCGACGATGACCTGCGTGGCATACGGCACCTCTTTGTCGTAGGTCAGGAGAATTTTCTCGCGCACTATCTCGGTGACGAAAAAGCGCGAGTTGCGGTCGGTGAGCGCGTCTTTGCCGAAATACGGCGGCGACACAGGCAGCAGTTCGACGATGCGCTTCATGATGTTGTCCACGTTGAAGTTGTGCAGTGCGCTTGTGGGGAACACCTCGGCACGGGGCAACAACTGTTTCCAGCTGTCGACAATCGCCACCAAGTCGTCCTGATTCTTCAGTAGGTCTATTTTGTTGATTACCAGCAGCACGGGGATGTCCTCGCGGGCCACACGCTCGAGGAAGTTGCTGTTTTTGTCAGGAGTCTCGATCACGTCGGTCACATAGAGCAGCACGTCTGCGTCGATGAGCGCCCCCTGCGAGTAGTCGAGCATGCTCTCCTGGAGTTTGAACTTCGGGGTGAGCACACCGGGAGTGTCGCTGAACACAATCTGGTAGTCGTCGGTGTTGACGATGCCCATGATGCGGTGGCGGGTGGTCTGTGCCTTGCTGGTGATAATCGACAGGCGTTCGCCCACGAGTAGGTTGCTCAGCGTCGATTTCCCCACATTGGGGTTGCCTACTATGTTGACAAAACCGGCGCGGTGGTCTTTCTTGATGTCTTGTGTCATTTTGCTGAGGGTTTACGGTAGTCGGCGGCATACATGGCGTCGATCAGCCTTGCATACCGTTTGTTGATCACGGCGCGGCGTATCTTCAGCGTGTTGGTGAGTTCTCCGCTCTCCATGCTGAACGGGCGAGGCAGTATCACGAACCGCTTGATTTGTTCGTAGCTTGCCAGGTCTTTTTGATACTCGTTGATATTGTTTTCCAGCATCTGGTGGATGTCGGGATTGTTGACCAACTGCTCGATGGTTCGGAACTCAATCTTCTTCTTTGCGGCGTACTCCTTCAGCGCGTCGAAGTCAGGCACAATCAGGGCCGAGACGTATTTGCGACCGTCGCCTATGATTGCCACCTGCTCGATGTACTTGTCCTGGCCGAGCAGTGTCTCCAGCACCTGCGGCGCGATATACTTGCCGTTGCTGGTTTTGTACAGGTCTTTGAGACGTTCGGTGAGGATAATCTCGCCGTTTTCGTTGATTTCGCCGCAGTCGCCGGTGTGGAACCATCCGTCGCTGTCGATGGCCGCCGCCGTTTCCTCCGGCTTGTTGTAGTAACCTTTCATCACGGTGGGGCCGTTGACCAGAATCTCGTTGTTCTCGCCAATCTTCACCTGAATGCCCGGAATGGGCGTGCCCACGGTGCCGAGAGTCCAGCCTTCGTGCTTGAAGAAGCACACGCTGGCGTTGGTCTCGCTCAAGCCGTAGCCAATGCAGATGGGTATGCCGATGGCGTGCAGGGTCTCGGTGATGTTGTCGCTGAGCATGGCTCCGGCGGTGGGGAAGAGTTTGCCCTCGGGTATGCCGATTGCGGCTCTCAGCCGTTGGTACACCTTGTTCTCGAAATACTGGTACTGTTTCTCAAGCAGCAATGGCGGCTTCTTTCCCAACCGCACATAGTTCATGTTGCGCTTGCGCCCCACGGCAATGGCCCTCTTCACCAACATCTTGACCACGGGTTTGGCCTTGTTGAGATTGTCGTAGATGGCGGTGTACACTTTCTCCCAGAACCGCGGCACGGAGCACATCTGGGTTGGCTTGATTTCTTTTACCGTTTTCTGTATCTCCTTGGGATTGAGGTTGATAGCTACTCTCACGCCGTGGCACAAGCAGTACATGGTCCATCCCAACTCGAAGATGTGGCTGAAAGGCAGGAAGCTCAACGAGATGTCGTGGTCGGGGTCGACTGGCAGCCGCATGCCGTGGGCCATCATTGCGGCGTTGAAGTTGTTGTGGGTGAGCATTACGCCTTTGGGCACGCCGGTGGTGCCGCTGGTATAGATGAGATACATCAGGTCGTCGTTCTGGCTCTCGGCCTTGCGGCGCTTCACCGTGTCGATAACCGCTTTGTCGGCGTGGCTGCCCTTGGTGAGCCACTGTTGCCAGGTGAGGGTGGTGGAGTCGAGGGCGTCGGGCACCACGCGCGTGTCGAGCGACACCAGATGCTTGAGCGTGGGACATCTGCGCTGCAATTCGCGCCCTATCTCGTACTGCCGCTGGTCTCCGGCCATAAGCACGCTCGCGCCCGAGTCGTTGATGATATACTCGGCCTCGTCACGGCTGCTGGTGGCGTAGATAGGCACAGGCACGGCGCGGTTGTAGAACGAGCCGAAGTGGGTGATGAGGATTTCGGGGCAGTTCTGCGTGAATAAGGCTATTTTGTCGTTGGGCTCAACGCCGCTCATGGCAAGCGCCGCGGCACATCGCTCAATATCTTGTTTGAAATCGGTCCACGACAACGATGTCCATGCACCGGTCTGGTAATCTTTGAAGCGTAGTTGTTCGCGGTCGCGGTACTTGCGCTCTTGTGTCTCAATCAAGCTGACAAATTGATTCATATGACAGTATGTACTTTGTTTTTACAATTACTTTTTTATGTATTGCCGCCTTCGGTCGACGGCCGGAAAAAGCGGGATTACATCGGGGCGGGCGGGTTTACGCTTTCGTGCACCTTGTTGATGTCGACCACAGCTTCGATTTCATGGTCGATTTTCTCGTATTCGCTGTGCTGGCTCTTGAACTCGGGCACGAAGCGTTTCATGGCCATCACCATGTCGTGTATGTTGCCGTCGCGGGCCTCGTCGATGATATACGAGATGCTGGTCTTCACGTCGTCGTAGTCGTAGGTGCGCACTTTGGCAATCATAATCTTGTCGTTCTCGGTGCTGATGGTCTTCTCCTTGTCGTTGAGCAGCTCCTCGAAGAGCTTCTCACCGGGCCGCAGTCCCACCTCTTCAATCATGATGTCCTTGTTGGGCCGCAGTCCCGCGAGCGATATCATTCTCACTGCCAGGTCGTAGATTCTCACGGGCTGGCCCATGTCGAAGATGTAAATCTCTCCGCCATGGCCCATGCAACCAGCCTCGAGCACCAGCGAGCATGCTTCGGGGATGGTCATGAAATAGCGGATGATGTCGTGGTGGGTGACGGTGACAGGACCGCCGGCGGCAATCTGGCGACGGAACAGCGGAATCACCGAGCCGTTGCTGCCGAGCACATTGCCGAAGCGTGTGGTGATGAACTGCGTCTTCTTTCCCATTTTCTGCGCCTTGGCGAAGAGCGACTGACAGTAGATTTCGGCCAGACGTTTGCTGCAACCCATTATGTTGCTGGGGTTCACGGCTTTGTCGGTTGAGACCATCACAAACTTGAACACATCGTATTTCAACGCGAGGTCGGCCACGTTGCGCGTGCCGTCAACGTTGGTCAGAATGGCCTCCGTCGGGTTGATTTCCATCATGGGCACATGCTTGTAGGCTGCGGCGTGGAACACATATTTCGGTCGGAACATCTTGAATGCCGTTTCCATTCGGTCTTTGTTCTGCACGTCGCCCATAAACAGCTCGATGTCGGCGTTGGGGAACGCTTTCTGCATCTCCAGCGACAGGTCGTGCATGGGTGTCTCGGCCTGGTCCACGAGGATGATTTTCCAGGCTTTGTAGGCGGCCACCTGACGCACAATCTCGCTTCCTATCGAACCGCAGGCACCGGTGATGAGCACCGTGGCGCCCTTTATGTGGCTGCGCACCAACGTGTTGTTGAGCACGATGGGTTCGCGTCCCAGCAGGTCTTCGATTTCCACCTCCTTGATGTGGGTGGAGATGTTTCCTTTGTTGTCATCGTCGTTGATGTCAAACTCCTCCACCTTGTTGACGGCCAGCAGCGCTATGCTGGTGTTGATGAAACGGTTGGCGAGCTCGTTGCGTATCAGGCGTATGTCGCCCGCGTCGAAGATAATGGCCTCGATGCCGTTGTCGGCAAGCTCCTGTTCAATGTTCTCGGAATGGAACTTGAAGACGGGGAAACCGTTGATGGTGGTGTTTTCTTTGCCGTCCTTGACGCTGAGCAGGCCGCGCGGGTCGTATTTGCCGTCAATCTCGTTCTTCAGGGCGTTGGCCAGGATGAGCGAGTCGAGCGAGGTGCCGAGAACCACCACCTTGCGCCGCTTGGCGTTGGAGGCTGTCATTTTCGCATATAAGTATTTGATTGTCAGACGCTCCATAATCAGCAACGTGAAGGCCAGAATGCCGATGTTGATAATCTGCCAATAGCCCATCAGCACTTTGCCTGTCACCATCGACACCGCCATATTCAGCAGCAGCAAAAGTATCGTGGCGGTTACAACGACAAGCAACTCGCGGTATAGGTCCTCGATAACCGACAGACGAATCACGCAGGTGTAACTCTTGGAAATGAAGGTGACCATGAAATACACCGCCACCACGACGAGCAGGTCGACCAGCATGTCGCTCGCGTTGATTGTCGGGTGCTCCTTGAAGTAATAAATCGACACCGCAATCACGCTATAGCTCACAGCGACCAGAAACATGTCGATCAAAAGGATGATCCACCGGGGCGTGGTCGTCAGCTTTAGCGCCTGTAGCCAGCGCATGCTCAACAGTTTTGTTATAAGGTTTTCAACCATTTTATGTGTTTTTAGTAGTTTCTTATCATGATTGGTTACAATCGGCAAAGGTAAGAACAAAATATGAGAACTCATAGCTTTGAGGGTTATTTTTATGCGAAAAGGCATTTTTTTTAAATATAGTGTCGATAATTAGAAAAAAAGTATTACTTTTGCGGCTTGAAATGTGCGTTTTTTGGCTTTTTAGCCAGGCGCGCGCAACGTAAAATGTTTATTTATTGCGCTCCGCAAGGCGGGGGCGGTAAAAAGAATGATAGGCCATGCGTGCTTAATGGGTGTAGGCCCCATGGCTGGAAATAATGATTGAAATGAGACATAACCACTTAAAGTCGGCATTGATTGCAGTCGCGGTAGCGGCTGTTTCGTTGCCCCTCTCGTCGTGCTTCAAGGACGAGCCTCTCAATGCCGAGGCCGATATCGAAAAGGCATATATCCATCTCGACAACCCTAAGGAAATGTTCTTCAACGAGAGCGACACTCTCGTCGAGGTGTTCAGTGCCGAGAACCAAATCGTTTTCAACGTGCGCGAAAGCGCCGACATCAGCGCCGTGCCTCTGCGTCTGAAACTCACCGAGGGCGCTACCGTCACGCCCGAGAACGGCTCAGTCCAGGATTTCTCGGCGGGCGACGTTGTCTATACCGTCACCAGCCAGGACAAACAATGGAAGCGGCACTACACCGTACACTTCAACCGTGTGAAGCGTACAATCACAAGCGAGGTGCTTTTCGATTTCGAGCACTACGAACTTACAAGTTTCCCCAAGAGCAACTACTATCAATGGTATAACGTCAATGCCGACGGCACTAAAAGCTACGATTGGGCATCGGGTAACGCCGGTTTCGCTATCAGTTGGAAAGACGCGCCACCTGAGGACTATCCCACAGTCGCTGTCACAGGTGGCAAGCAAGGTGCTTGTGTGAAGCTTACTACACGCAGCACAGGGCCGCTGGGCAAGATGGTGAGGATGCCTATTGCCGCCGGCAACCTGTTCCTGGGTCGATTCGACGCGTCAAAGGCGATGAAGAGCCTGTCGGAGGCTTTGCAGGCTACAATGTTCGGCATTCCGTTCGACCATAAGCCTATTCGTATGACCGGCTATTACAAGTATCATCCCGGCGAGATGTATATCGACAAGAACTATAAAGAGCAGCCGTCGAAAACTGATGCCGGCGATATCTACGCTGTGCTCTACCGCAATCACGATGCCAGAGGAAATGCTCTGGTGCTGTACGGTGACAATGTGCTCACCAGCAGCCAGATAGTAGCAATCGCCCGCATCCCTAAGACCGAAACGACCAGTGAGTGGACATTCTTCGATTTGCCGTTCGTCTACACCGAGGAGATTGACCCGACATTGTTGGAAAACCGCGGCTACAGCCTGATTGTGTGTTTCTCGTCGAGTATCGATGGCGCGTCGTTCTCCGGTGCCATAGGCAGTGAACTGTTTGTCGACCAGGTGACAATTTATACTGAGAAAGAGGAACTGTAAAACATCTTATCAAAGGTTTGAGTAAAGAAATGAGACATTTTTTCACCATATTATTTGCGTCTCTTGTAGCTGTCACGGTTATGGCGCAAAACGACAATTACTTCTTTAACGATATAAAATGCGATGCGCGCTTGGGCTACTCGATAGGTGGCAATGCTCCGTTGCCCATGCCTGCCACAATCAGGTCGCTCAACAGCTATAAACTCCAGCCGAACATTTCGTTTGGCGCCGACATCTACAAACCTCTCCGCGGAGGCAAGTGGGGTGTGATGTTCGGCATACAGTTCGAGAACAAAGGTATGCACATCGATGCCGATGTAAAGAATTACAACATGGAGATGACCCGCGAGTCGCAGAGTATTGAAGGATGGTTCACGGGAAAGGTCGACACTCAGGTGAAGCAGGGTATGTTCACGTTCCGCTTGCAAGGTGTTTACAATGTCTCGCCCAAGGTGAGACTCCGTCTTGGACCGTACCTGTCCTATCTTACTCAGCGTTAGTTTGAGGGGTACGCTTATCATGGCTACCTGCGATCGGGCGATCCCACAGGAACGAAAGTCGAGATTGGCGACGACGAGGCAACTAGAGGACAATACGACTTCTCCAACCACATGAAGAAGACCCAGTTGGGCATTAACTTGGGCGCTGATTGGCTTTTCGTGAAACGTGTAGGTGCCTACGCCGAACTGTCGTGGGGCATTACGGGTACATTCGAAAAAGAATTCAAAACTATAGAGCAGAAGCTCTACCCGATTTACGGCACACTGGGCGTCTACTACGTCATCCGTTAGACGGGCCAAAACTGCGGCTGACGCACCCCCGCGGCTGACGCAGCAAAGACGAAAAAATCGTCTTCGACGATTTGGCCAAAGCGGTGACAGAGGCCTCCGGCCTTGAGTATGAGAAATTTAGATAAAACAAAATAATATTTACTAACAACTAAACAACAATTGATTATGAAGAAAATTTTTACGCTTATCGCAGCTGCGGCAGTGGCCATAAGCGCAATGGCTAACGAGTACACCGGTCGACTGGCCGTGATGATCAACGGCGAAGGTGGCTCGCAGGAGACCACCATCAACATCGTGAAGCAGGACGCACCCAACGAAGATGGTGTCGACCTCTACACGCTCGAAATCCGCAACTTCATGCTCGACATAGGCGGGGGGCAAGTCGTAGGCGTGGGCAATATTATTCTTACCGACATGCCCGCATACGAGTTCAACGAACGAAACTTGATTGTGACCAATCAGAATATCTTAATCACTGAGGGTGACGACCCCGAAGTGACTTTCTGGCTTGGCCCGAATCTCGAAGAGGTTCCCATCTCGATGACCGCCAAGTTTGACGACACCGAGGCCTCTGTCGACATCGTGATCGACATGCGCGTGCAACTCGAGCAACTAATCTACGTCAACTTCGACAACACCAGCAAAGAGCCGGTGAATCCCGGAATCCGTGGCGACCTCAATGGTGACGGCAATGTCAACACCGGCGATGTGAGCGCGCTCTACGGCATTATTCTCGGCACCGCTGAGTAAGCAGTAAACATTGAACATTGAGCCGCCGCGTAGGCGGCTCACTAAACCCCAAAATAAGAGAGAAATGAAAAAATTTACGTTATTCCTAACGATGGCATTGATGGCCGTCGTAAGCTGGGCCACGAACTACACCGGTACGCTCACCGTGACCGTCAACGGTGAGAGCACGAGCCAGGAGTCGACTATTACCTTGGACCAAAGCGGTAACAGCTATACCTTGAGCATCAATAATTTCATGCTCGATGGTATTCCCGTGGGCAACATCGTGGTAACCGCTCCTGGTACTACGGCCAATGGCTTGACAAGCATCGTAGCGAGTCAGAACATCTCTATCACTGCAGGCGATGCCACAGTCAGCGATTTCTGGCTTGGCCCGGAACTGGGACAGGTCCCCATCAACATGGTGCTGGCTTTCAACCAGTATGCTCTGACCACCAACATCGACATCTATATGGCCGAGTTGGAGCAGAACATCAACGTGAAATTCGCCATGGATGGCGAACAGACCGGATACCAAATCAAGAACAGCGGTTTTGAGAACTATAAGTCTAACGGAGAGCCACTCGCATGGCACGGTTTCAAAAGCGCAACAGGCACCTATGCCGGCGCGGCACAAGGCACGCTTGGGTCAAGCGACGATGTGCGAAACGGTGCAACAGGTAAAAGTGCCGTAATCACCTCGGGAGCAGTTTTTGGTATTATTAACAATGGCACAATGACCACTGGTCGATTGAATGCCGGTAGCATGAGCGCAACCAATACAGCCAACTGCAGCAAGATGAACATGAGCGACACGGTTACCGACACCAATGGCGACCGGTTCTTCACCGTGATGCACGGCCGACCCGACGCCATGAAGTTCTGGCTGAAGTTCACGCAGGGTACCAACCAAAGCACATACAAATATTGTACAGTGAGCGCTATCATCACCGATGGCACAGCTTATCAGGATCCAGAGGATAAAACCTACACCAACAGACTAGCAACGGCCAAGAACAACACTATCGAGCGTTGCGGCTGGACCGAGTTCAACGTGCCGTTTACTTATGTCGACGAGAACATCACCGGCCGAGCTCTGCTCGTCACCTTCTCGACCAACGCCACTCCCGGTAAGGGCAGCAGCGGCGACAAGGTATGGGTCGACGACATCGCGATGGTCTACAACGCGGCAATCGGTAGCATCAGCGTCAAGGGCAGCCCGCTCGCTGGCTTCTCGCCTGATGTCTACGAATACACTTTCGACATGGACACCGACGGTTCTTTCAGCGACAGCGACATCGAGGCGACTCTCGACAACTGTCCGCATGCCTACCTCGTGAAGAAGGCTGTTGAGACCGAAAACGGCTACAAGCTATTCGTGGCTGTGGTGAGCAACGACCTCAACACCACTAAGGTCTACACCATCAGTTACAACAAGCCAGCCGTTCCGGCTACCGCTACCCTCTACGTGTACTCGCCCGTCGAGGCTCCGGCTGTCGACGGCACCACCCTCACCGAGACCGTCACCGGTCAGCACGTTACTTGGTACAAGTATGAGGTGACCGACGTGGAGACCGCGTTCCCGAAGACTCTCGCCGTCACTGCCGGCAACGGCCAGCAGGATGTCGAGCTGGCTGCCGACGCAACCGTTTATCTGTCGATGGCCGACGGCATGGTCGACG
>JBGUHM010000128.1:0-7042 GCA_045112115.1 Sodaliphilus sp.
AATACCTTCACTGCGTATTCGTTTTTTGTATCAATTCCGACGTACTGTCAGTCTCAATCTGTCTCACTTTGTCTCACGTTTGTCTCACTTTGTCTCACGTGAGACAGAGCCTATCGCCTAAGTATCAGCGGTTTAAGTGCATTTTGTCTCAAGTCTCACGGACACTGGTTGTCTCACGTGTCTCATTTCTTGAGATTTGAGACAAATTTAGCCTATTACGCTGTAAACCAAGAAAATAACTGTCTCAAGCGTGAGACAATTTGAGACTTTTTGAGACAAAATGAGACTTTTGTTTGCTGTCTCATTAGTCGTAATGATTCCCTATCCCAACTAAGACAATATCTCTAACCATTACTAAATTCCGATTTATCGTTCTAATTTTTTCGATAGTTATACTTCATACCTCAGCGCATCCGAAGGCCATCCCGTCACATTCCTGCCTGTATCGAGCAGGCGAACCTCATGAAGGTCATCATCTGTCAAGGTGAAGTCGAAGAGGTCTAAGTTCTCTATCATCCGTTCCTTATGTGTGGTTTTGGGGATGATAATAATACCATTCTGTATCAGGAACTTCAAGGCTATCTGTGCTGACGTTTTACCGTATTTCTCACCAATTCTCAGCAAAGAATTGTTCTTGAGGATGCCGTGCTTTCCCTCTGCCAAAGGACTCCATGCTTCCAAAGCCGTGTTGTACGGCTTGAGGTATTCCATCATCTTACGCTGCTGATAGAGCACATGGGCCTCACACTGGTTCACCACAGGCATCACCTTGGCACCATTCACTATCTTGGGGAACGTATTGGGATAGAAGTTTGACACGCCGATAGCCTTGAACATGCCTTGCTCATAAAGTTCTTCGAGCGTATGCCACATAACGGTTGGATTTCCGACAGGCCAGTGAATCAGCATCAAATCGACATAGTCCAACCCAAGCTGCTTCATGGAATGGTCAACTGAGCGCAAGGTTTCCTCCTTCGTATAGCAGGAATCGCATATCTTGGTCGTTATGAACAGTTCTTCACGGGGAACTCCACATATCCGAACTGCATCACCAACGCCTTTCTCGTTATAATACATGGCTGCAGTGTCAATGCTCCGATAGCCAACCGATATGGCATCTTCCACTACTCGCTGGGTTTCCTTCTCGGAGATATTATAGACCCCAAGCCCGACTATCGGCATCTTCAGGCCATTATTAAAAACCTTATAATCCATATTATCCAAGTCTTGACATGAATTTGTCTTTATCTACAATGAATCTCAGATGCGTACCTTCACCAAGAAGTGTATCACCAGAATAGGCAGAAACCTTAAACTCAATCTTCTTGCCATCCACCTTCGTCACCTCAGCTTCGGCTCTCACCTCATCACCTATCTTCGATGGTTTCAAGTGTGACGACTCAATATGACCGCCCACGGTAGTACAACCATCAGGAAGGTCATCTTTGACTGCAAGCATCGCAGCATTTTCCATTAAGGCCATCATCATAGGGGTTGCAAGAACTGGCATGTCGCCCGACCCCACCTCGACAGCAGTCATAGAATCTATAACCTTCAGTTCACTTGTGTGTTTTTGTCCTATACCTATCATCTTTCTATTGGCGTATATTCAATCTTGGCTTCCTGACCAGTCGCTTCAAGTTTCATAATCACAGGGCGCAGACCATCATTGCAGCTGACAATGGCCACACCGGGTTTTTTAATCCAGTCACCATAATAGAATAGACCTTTATCTGCACCATGAGCCAGAGCAAACACATACTGATAAATGGCTTTCCATGCTTCATCACAAAAACCTTCAGGTTTCGCATAGTCAGCATAAAACACATCACCTACTTTCATCATCGGACATGCTTTCAAACCGCAGATGCCATATTCCTTTGCCAAGTCCTCATTCAGCATTGTTTTGAGGATGGTAATCTTAACTTTCTTCATATTATGTTTTTATTAGTTGTTGCTAAATTCCGATTTATCGTTCTAATTACGCTGCAAAGGTAGGCATTTTTTCTTTACATGAAGTAATAAAGACTCGTGGACTACTATCTTCTCAGATGTAAACGGCACTGCTCATGATAATTTCACCGCACAAGAAGCTGTTTGAATCTCAACCTCTCATTAAGTCTTCAGAACATTCTTGAAAGGAACATCGATTATGAATTGCCAGTCGGGAACGGACTCGACGGAATAAATGTGAGAAAATAGATTATAAAGAAAAAGCCGGGCATCGATTTCTCGAAACCCGACTCATGTGGAGTATAGCAGACTCGAACTGCTCACCTCAACACTGCCAGTGTTGCGCTCTACCGGATGAGCTAATACCCCGATTTGCGACTGCAAAAGTACAGCCTTTTTTTCAACTGGCCAAATATTTTCGCATCTTTTTTCAAAAAAGGTGCAGAATCGCACATTTATTGATTCATTTTTGGTTCTCAGCTATTCTTTTATTCTATGCTGTAAATATTGCAAAAGATGTTGTTTAGCACTTTGAGTAAATCGGCTTTTGGCACAAATTATTCAGTTTTAAGTTGCAAGAACTACATTTTTTCGATGAAAACGCCAAAATCACAGAAAAGTTTTGTAAATTTGTAGGTTGAATTATGGAAAAGACGAAGAAATATGAAGAACTTGCAAGCCAGATTGGAGGCTTGGTTGAAGGCGAAAACAACACCGTAGGCGTGTTGGCCAATGTGTCATCGATTCTCCATTACACCATGGGGTGGTGGTGGACCGGATTCTATCTCGTGGGCAGTGACGGATGGCTCTACCTCGGGCCGTTCCAAGGCCCGCTTGCTTGCTCCCGCATTGCTCACGGCCGAGGCGTGTGCGGCACCAGTTGGGCCGAGGGTCGCACAGTCGTGGTACCCGATGTCGAACAGTTCCCCGGACATATCGCGTGCAGCAGTCTCTCTCGCAGCGAGATTGTGGTGCCCGTTCGCGATACCGACAACGAGATTGTAGGTGTGCTCGATATCGACAGCCGCGAGTTGAACACTTTCGACGCGACCGACGCCACCCATCTCGAGCGCATAGTCGCTCTTCTGAAAAATCTTGACTATTCACAATTCAAAACCCTCAAACACTGACACTCTTATGAAACGAATACTCCACATTATGCTGTTGGTGACCATTGTAGCAAGCGCCAACGCAGCCATCAAGGACGACTCGCGCATCAACGAGATTCGTCAAGCCTACGCCGCCGCCATGGAACGCACCACGCAGCAACCCTACGAAGGCGTCAAGATCAACCAAATCACTGTTGAGAACAACCGTATCATGCCGGCTACCGGATTGCATAATTCCACTATCAACTACTATTACATCGACGACGGCGACTACCGTCTTCGCCCAGAGGACTTGAAGTTGTATCTTGTGACTATAGATGAGTCGTGGGTACACGGGCGCGACATTTACCACACCGAGTTGCTCTACGACGAACAAGGCAGACCCATGTTCGCGCTGTTTAAGGTGACGTCTGAGTTGTATAATCCCGGTGAGCCCATTGTATGGCGGTTCTACTTCACTCCGGCGGGAAAGGTGTTCCACACTCTGCCGCAGCACCTTCCCACGAACGCAGAGATGAACGATGGCCGTCTATATCCCAAAATCGAGAATCCCAAGAGCAGCCTGCCTAAGTTGTTCAAGTATTACTTGGATATGTTCTACAAACTAATGTGAAGTCATAACTTCACACCCTCGGCGGCGAGCATACGACGCTTGAGGTCTACGCTGCCGAAAGAGAAACCTCCCAAACTGCCGTCGCTGGCGATAACACGATGGCACGGCACAAGCACCGGCACGGGGTTGGCTGCGCAGGCCGACGCGACGGCACGCGAAGCGGTTGGTTTGCCAAGTTGCATTGCCAGCTGCTTGTAAGAAACCGTAGTAGAGCGAGGAATATCCTTCAACGCGTCCCATACCTCATGCTGAAATTCGGTGCCGCGAGTGTCAAGGGGCAACTGGAAGTCGGTGTCATCTACCCTACCCTTATCCAAAGCAGCGAAATATCCACGCAAGGCGATTGACGCATTGAGCAGCAACGGAGTCTCCTGCTCAACGGGCATTAACCGCATTTTGCGGGCCAACTTCGGAACGTCGTCGACATCCATCGTTATCAACGACATTCCTCGACAAGTGGCAGCAATCGTAACAGTGCCGAAAGGCGTGTCAAGTCGCATATATGACAGTTTGCCCTTATCTACTGGTTCCAACCCCAGTTCATTAGCTTTATCAAGCATGAAACCGTGTGCTTCGGCGTAGTTGTTGCTGATAATGCCATCAAGAATGGCGTCTTTGATTGCGTCCTTAATAAAGCCCACAGGCTTAGACGGCTCCAACCCGAAAGAGAGCATTATCTCTTGCCCGCCTACAGGAGGTTGGAAGTTTCGCACGCGGTCTTTCTCTTCAATATCGATAAGCTTCTGCTTCACAAGGTCGTAGTTGTCGCGGAAACGCTGCACCTTCTGCTGGTTCTTGCTTGTGATGTCGGCCTTGCAGAGCAACATGAGGTCGTCGATGTCGTCGCCGGCCTCGAAAAGCATACGGCGAACGGCAGAGTCGGTCACCTCGTCTTCGACAAGCGCAATAGGACGCATATGCAGCCCGACGAGTTTCTTGACATATTTCATGTTCTCGTTCAGAGGCAGTTTAAGCTTCTCGAAAATGCGCGGCAACATCTTCTCACCCACATAGTTGTGGTTATGGAAAGTCCAGCCCAACGAGTCGTCCCAATGGCGCGTGACGGGTTTGCCAATATCGTGGAAAAGCGCTGCCCAGCGCAGCCATTCGTTGTTGCTGGCGGCAGCCACATTGTCGAGCACCTGCATCGTGTGGCGGAAATTGTCTTTATGCGCCCGTCCGTTAACCACTTTCACGCCTTTAAGCCGTGACAGTTCTGGACATATAAGCTGAAGCAGGCCGGTTTGGTCGAGCAGGTCGAATCCTATCGACGGCTTCGGTGCACGAATGATCTTCATCAGCTCATCGGCTATTCGCTCGCGTGAGATGATTTTTATCCTCTCGGCATTGTCCTTTATTGCTTGAAGAGTCTCAGGATAGATGTCGAAACCCAACTGCGTTGCGAAACGCACTGCGCGCATCATGCGCAGCGGGTCGTCGCTGAAAGTGATATTCGGGTCGCGCGGCGTGCGGATTATTTTCCGCTCGATGTCGCCCTGTCCGTCGAATGGGTCGAGCAATTGTCCCCAAGTAGCCTTGTTGAGCGACACCGCCATGGCGTTGATGGTAAAGTCGCGGCGCAACTGATCGTCCTCGAGCGTTCCGTCCTCCACGATGGGATTGCGGCTATCGCGGCGGTACGATTCGCGGCGGGCACCCACAAACTCAAGCTCCAGCCCGAAAATCTTCACCTGAGCAGTGCCGTAGGTCTTGAACACACTCAGATGGCTCTTGCCCTTCGGTACAGAACGTGCAACAGCCTGTGCCACTTCGATGCCGCTGCCCAAAGTCACAAAATCCATGTCTTTGTTATGGCGTCCGAGAAGCATATCGCGCACCCAGCCTCCAACGACGTAACACTCACGGTTCATCCTGTCGGCCACGTCGCCCACCAAATGAAACACCTTGTTATCTATCTTGTCACTAAAATTCATCGCTTTTCTTCAAAATTGGGTGCAAAATTACTGCAAATATACGAATCCCACAAGTACCAACACCGCATTTAGTCAGTTTTTTCATTAAATATCATTCAACATATTCCACATATCACACATTTTCCATTTCACATATTACATAAAATTTGGCGGTGTGAGGAAAAATGTGTAATTTTGCGGCTGATTTTTAGTTGAACTATAATATTAGACTGATATACAGCAATGTTACTGGAAAAAATTGAAGCCTTGAAGGCGCAAATCGCTGAGCTGAAGGCCGAGAACGAGGAGGCACTGGAAGCTCTCCGTATTAAATATCTGAGTAAAAAAGGCGAAGTGACCTCGCTGTTCAACGAGTTCCGCAACGTGCCGGCTGACCAGAAACGCGAGTTCGGCCAGCGCCTGAACGAGCTGAAGACGCTTGCCACCGATAAAATCAACGCGCTGCGCGAGTCGTGCAAGGCCCGTCAGAAAGAGGACAACAAGATCGACATCACCCGTCCGGCCGCAGCCACAATGCCGGTTGGCACGCGCCATCCGCTGTCGCTGGTGCGCAAAGAAATCATCTCGATTTTCTCCCGCTTGGGATTCACTCTCGCCGATGGTCCCGAGGTAGAGGACGACCTACATGTGTTCACATCGCTGAACTTCGCAGCCGACCATCCGGCACGCGACATGCAGGACACATTCTTCATTGCCAACGACGACAACGACGTGACTCGCAACATCGTGCTGCGCAGCCACACCAGCTCGGTGCAGTCGCGCGTGATGCTCACCAGCGAGCCTCCCATCCGCATCATCTGCCCGGGCCGTGTGTTCCGCAACGAAGCAATCACCGCCCGCGCCCACTGCTTCTTCCACCAGATTGAAGGCTTGTATATCGACAAAGACGTGTCGTTCTCCGACCTCAAGCAAGTGCTGTTGTATTTCGCGAAAGAGCTGTTCGGCCCGGAAACCAAAATCCGCCTTCGTCCCAGCTACTTCCCGTTTACCGAGCCCAGCGCCGAGATGGACGTGTCGTGTATGCTCTGCGGTGGCAAGGGTTGCTCGTTCTGCAAAAACACCGGCTGGGTGGAAATCCTGGGTTGCGGTATGGTCGACCCGAACGTGCTTGAGCTTTGCGGCATCGACAGCAAGGTGTACACCGGTTACGCCTTCGGCGTAGGTGTGGAGCGCATCACCAACTTGAAATACATGGTGAAGGATCTGCGCATGTTCAGCGAGAACGACGTTCGTTTCCTGAAGGAATTTGAAACGGCACATTAAATGAAAATAGCCGAACGATATCAGGGTGTGCTGGAGTATTTTGCCCAGGCTATGCCCAATCCCGATACCGAACTGAATTACCGTAACCCGTACGAGATACTGGTTGCGGTAATACTTTCAGCTCAATGCACCGACGCGCGGGTGAATATGGTGACACCTGCGCTGTTCGA
>JBGUHM010000129.1:0-9936 GCA_045112115.1 Sodaliphilus sp.
TGTTGTAGATGAATGGTTGAACCTCTTCGGTGGCAAATGCAGTTATAAGTTGCACTACCGTCAAGAATACCATAAGTTTGATGATCCACGGACTGTTGACGAAAAATTTTTCAGCCTTGGCATAAAATCTTTGCGGTAGGTAGTGGAATACGGTAATAAGGAGCAGTAACGCGCATAAGAGCTTACGCTGGGTGAAGATGGTATTGAACTGTGAAAATTCCCAATTGGCACCTATGTCGTGAAGTATTGTGCCTACGTCTTGAAGGCTCTCGGCCCTAAAGACAATCAAAGTAAAAGTCCAGAAAGTGAAAGTGATAAGAATAGAGAACACCTTCACTGCGGGCGTATCGGTGATTCTATTAAGCAATGGCCTCATAGCCTTGTGGATACATAGAGCAATGCCGTGCAGGGTACCCCAAATCACAAATGTCCACGCAGCTCCGTGCCACAGGCCGCCTATAAGCATGGTTATAAACAGATTGATATATTGCCGTGATTTGCCGCGGCGGTTCCCGCCGAGTGGTATGTAGATATAGTCGCGTAGCCAGGTGGAAAGGGTGATATGCCATCGATGCCACATCTCGGTGATATTGAGCGAACGGAACGGAAGATCGAAGTTTACACCGAGGTCGTATCCCATGATACGCCCGATACCTATTGCTATGTCGCTATAACCGGCAAAATCACAGTACAGTTGCCAAGAAAAGACGATGGCGCCCAAAAGTAGCGGAACACCCTGCCCGGCGGCAAGTCCGAATGTGATGCTCGTGTATTGAGCGAAATAATCGGCGATTACTGCTTTCTTAATCAAGCCGATAAGCACTTGCCACAGCCCTTGGTAAATCTCGGGCTTGGTAGCCGCGCGGTTTGCTTTGATTTGCGGCAGGAATGAGGCGGCTCGTGTGATGGGACCCGCAATGAGCGATGGGAAGAACGATAGATAGAATGCATATTCGAGCCATGATGTGGTGGGCTCTACTTTCCCCTTATATACGTCTACCACATAGCTGATGCTCTTGAACGTATAGAAAGAGATTCCCAGTGGCAGCACCAAATCCATTGGTTGGAAGTTTCCGCCAATGAGTGCGTGCCAGTTGAAAAGGATGAAATTGCCGTATTTGAAGAAACCGAGCACTCCGACCGACACTGCGATTGAAGTCCACATCAGTAATTTGCGTAAATGCGGTTTGCCTTTGTGGATGAGCAGCGCCAGTTTCCAGTCAACGGTAGTGGTGAACAGCAGCAGTAACGCCAACCATCCGCTTGATTTATAGCTTATAAATAAGCCGAAAGCGATGACGAAAACCATCATCATGGCTTTGCGGTTCTTTATCAGAGCATAAACAGGCAAAAACAGCATGAACAACACCCAGAACAGTCCGCTTGTGGGCATAAGAGGCTGGGCGCTGTCATACGATAGCATTGTGCTTACATTATGCCATAGTGTAGGAAAGTCGTAAATGATTTCGAGTATTGTCATGCTCGCTCCCTAATTAATTTGACGGTTGGAGCATCTCGGTATGACAGCTCCCGGTTGGTTTTGATGGCTTGTTGAGCCTTATGGGGTGGGCACTTTTGGTCATCACCCATTGGCACACGCGGTCCATCCATTCAGCGGCCGAAGAGCGGGTAGGATGCGCGCCGTCGGAGGTGCGGGCATAGTGCTGATCAGGCGTATAGCTGAGATAGAATGTGCCGTCGGCGCATGTCTCGGCGAGCAAGTCGTTTATGCCGGTGTCGGGTTTCCAGTTGGGAGGCCCAATCCATACGTAAGGTATGTCGCCGAATTCATGCAGTATGGCATCCACATATTTTTTTCTTCGGTCTTTCACCTCTTTAACAAACAACTCGTTTCCACCGAGGGAGATGAAGATATAATCGGGCTTGAATTTTCTTATGTATTCTCTCACTTTGACAGCATCGTTGCGGCCCCAGATTTCGCTCGTGGAGCTGTACCAGATTACCGCGTTCAGCTTGTGGCCGTTCTCGTCAGCATAGGCGGCCAAACGCGGTTTCAACCCTTCAAGCATCGAATCGCCTATAAAAAGGATGTTTTTGCTTGTGGTGTCCATCGCGACTGACGTCTGGCGTCTACCGTCTTTGCCTGCACCCTGTCTGCCCTTTGGCAACGGTACATCAGTCTTGTTGCTGGTTTTCTTTTTTGGCATGGGTATCTCGTCGTTGTCTGGTGCCTTGAACAGACTTTTTATCATCAGTTCGCGGCTGTCGGGGAAGGCCCACGATACTCCGAAACCTACTATCAGCAACGCTATGATTCCCAAATATACATTTTTCATCGGTTTACTGTCATTTTTAGTAAAAGAATTGTCAAGAAAAATGGGCCTGCTCGGGTGAGTCGACGGGCAAGCCCATTCTTATTCTGTCGATAGTTACAGCGGAAGGATGCCGAGGCCGGGACGGTCGTGAAGCGTTATCTTGCCGTTCTCTACGGTCATGCCGGTAAAGCGGTCGTTGGCGATGAGCAGGTTGCCGTCGAGGTCGGCATAGTCAACAACCGGCGAGAGGTTGGCGGCAGCGGTGACGGCGCACGAGGTCTCGGTCATACAACCAATCATCACCTTCATGTCGAGCGCACGAGCCAGTGTCACCATCTTGTGCGCCTCGTAGAGGCCGGTGCTCTTCATGAGCTTGATGTTGATGCCGTCGTACACACCCTTGAACTTCACGATGTCGGGCAGGCGTTGGAATGCCTCGTCGGCGATAATGGGAAGCGGCGAGCGCTCGCTCAGCCATGCCGTCTCGTCAATCCAGGTCTTGTCGAACGGTTGCTCGACGAAGATGCAGCCGCGCTCCTGCAGCCAGTAGCACATTTCGAGCGCCTCTTCCTTGTTCTTCCAACCCTGGTTGCAGTCCACGCAGATGGGCACATCCATCATCTCGCGGATGATTTCGACGGTCTCCTTGTCGTTGTCCAGACCCATCTTCACCTTGATAAGTTTGTAAGGCGATGCCTCGCGCACTTTTTGACGTACCACCTCTTCGGTGTCGATGCCGATGGTGAAACTGGTCACCGGTGTCTTCTCGGCGTTATAGCCCCAGATTTTGTACCACGGCTGCCCCATGATTTTACCCACAAGGTCATGCAGCGCGATGTCGACGCTGGCTTTCGCGGCGCGGTTGTTGGGTGCCACGCTGTCGACATAACTCAGGATGTCCTCCATCTGGAACGGGTCGCTGAACTGACTTAGGTCAAGCTGGTTGAGAAAGTTGGTCACACTCTCAACGCTTTCGCCCAGATAGGGCGGCATCGACGCTTCGCCGTAGCCAATGATGCCATCATACTCGAGTTGAACTTGCACATCGGGTGTTGTGGTGCGGCTGTAGCGTGCCAGGTTAAACGCGTGGCGGAGCTTCAGCTCATAGGGGAAAAACGAAAGGTTCAATCGGCCGCTCTTGGCTACCTTTTTAGTGGGTTCGCCAAATGCCGAAAGTGATACGGGAGATGCGGCGGCCAGCATTGCCAGCCCTGCACCGGTGAGGAATTTTCTTCGATTCATATATTTCTTGAGTTTTTTAGTTTTTAGCTTATATCAATCGGCAAATGTAGCAATTATTGCCGAAATACCCAAACTTTTTGCTAAAAAACAGCTTCCAAGCTACAAATTGTCAATACAAATGGCATGCGGGCGGCAACTTGTTGATGCCGCCCGCATGCGGGTGTCTCTTATAAATTGCAATGTCAGAAGTACCAGGGATGATGGCAGGCGGCGGTGATGCCTTTTGTACCGACCATGCCGTTGATGCGGCTCATCGAGATGTAGCCGTAACCGCGAAGGCCGTCGGGAGCCGAGGTGTCGAGGTTGTTGATTTTAACCCGTCCAGAGCAGTGAATCACAATGCCGTCGCGAAGGTACATGCCCACGTGGGTCACCTTGCCCGTTTTCTCGTTGCCGAAGAACACGAGGTCGCCGCATTCGCCGGTGCGCCACTGGTTGATGTCGATTTTCTTACCGGTGAGTGCCTGCTGCGAGGCGTCGCGTTGGAGGATGATGCCGTTGGCCAGGTAGCACACTTTCATCAGGCCCGAGCAGTCGGTCATCTTGGTCGACGTGCCGCCCCAGAGGTAGGTTGAGCCCATCATGCGTCGAGCGGTTTTCTCCAGTAGTGCAGCGTCAAACTCCTGGCTTGCCCATTGGTCGATGTCTTTCAGTTCATTGCGGTCGATATATCCCTTGCGTCCGTCGGGTGTCGCCATCAGCCAGTACTGGCCACTGCCGCCTTCTACACGTTGCAGGATGTTGCTCAGCAAGAGGTCCGTGACGGTCTCGTCGCCGCCAGGCTCCGTGGTGAGTCGTGTGCAGTAGGAGGTGACAACGTAACGGTCGGAGTTCTTCCATTGTGCCAAACCATTGTCGTCGAGAAACTTGAGAGAGGTAGTGGGAGCCCACGAGATATAGTCGTCGGCGCATTTAACACGAACCCACGATTCGCCCACCTCGAGCACTTTCATTGGGTGACCCATCACCACTTGCGTCTCACATTCGGCGCCGTGGCTGCCCTTGGCGCGAAGGGTGGCAACGGAGTTGCACACCAGAGCCCACTTCTTTGATGCGGGCACTTGATTCTCAAGCACGGTCACTTTGAGAGGGGTTTTCAGCCCAGCCTTGTTCACGGCTTGTGCCAGCGCGTCGTATTCGGCCTGTGTACCCACTGTGCCGGTGATGGTGCCGTTGTCGACCGTGACATCGAACACTGCTGTCCGCTTGTCGGGTGCGACACTCTGTTTCACAGCGTCCACTACGCTCTGCGGTGTGGCGGCCCAGCTGGCAGTCGCCAGCAGCACCGCGATTGCTAAAGTCATTGATTTCTTCATTGTATATTGTTTAAACATTTCTTATTATTCGGGGTTAATTGAAGCGGCCGCGCTTAATCAGGTGCTGGCCAATCTGGACTGCGTTGAGCGCTGCGCCTTTCTTGATCTGGTCTCCCACAACCCACATCGACAGGCCGCAGTCGTCGGCGATGTCCTGACGGATGCGTCCCACGTACACCGGGTCCTTGCGAGTGCAGTCCACGGGCATGGGGTAGAGGTTCTTGCTCGGCTCGTCGACCACCACGATGCCTGGCGCGTTGCGTAGCGCGTTGCGTGCCTGGGAGGCCGTAACGGGCGATGTGGTCTCTATCCAAATAGCCTCGCTATGGGTGCGCATCACCGGCACGCGCACACAGGTGGCGCTGGTACGGATATCGTTGCTGTGCATGATTTTCCGCGTCTCGTTAAACATTTTCATCTCCTCGCGAGTGTAGTCGTTTTCGACAAATTTGTCGATATGCGGAATTACGTTGTACGCCAGCTGGTGCTGGAAATGTTTCACCGTGGGGCGAGTGCCCATGGCGATTTCCATGTATTGCAGCGCCAGCTCGTTCATGGCGTTGTGACCGGCTCCGCTGGCGGCCTGGTACGATGCCACATGTATGCGGCGGATGGGAGAGATGTCGTGGATGGGCTTGAGCGCAACCACCATGATGATGGTGGTGCAGTTGGGGTTGGCGATGATGCCGCGAGGTGCGTTGAGCGCGTCGTCGCCGTTGACCTCGGGAACTACCAGAGGCACGTCGTCGTCCATGCGGAATGCGTTGGAGTTGTCTATCATCACGGTGCCGTGCTTGGTGATGGTTTCGGCAAACTCGCGAGAGGTCTCGGCTCCCACGCTCACGAAGGCGATATCGGTGCCCTTGAAGTCGTCGTTGTGCTCAAGCAGGCGCACCACATAGTCGCGCCCGCGATAGGTGAACACGCGTCCGGCGCTGCGGTGCGACCCGTAGAGCTCGAGCTCGGAAATAGGGAAGTTCTGCTCGTCGAGCACTCGCATGAATTCCTGTCCCACGGCGCCGCTTGCGCCCACAATAGCTACTTTCATCGTTTCTGAATATTAGTTTAACAAAAAACTCAACCCTTATTTATAACGGTCGCTGATGTTGTAAATTGCGTTGCACATCTCGCGGTAGTCGTCGGTGAGCGTGATGCCTCGGCGCGCCATCACTCGTGTGGCGATAGCAATGAACGTATCGAAGTCTACATTCTTGAAGCCGGCGTTGCTGTTGCCCTCCATGAACGACGGAACGAAATTGCGCGGGAACCCGGAGCCATGGATGTTGACACCCACACCGAGCACCGTCGCAGTGTTGAGCATCGAGTTGATGCCGGTCTTGCAATGGTCGCCCATGATGGGACCGCAGAACTGACGACCAGTGCGCAAAAAACGCTGCGCGGCGTAGTTCCACAGTTTGATTTCGCTGTAGTCGTTCTTCAGGTTCGACGTAGTGGTGCCGCCTCCAAGGTTGCACCATTCGCCTATCACGGCGTCGCCCAGGAAGCCGTCGTGAGCTTTGTTGCTGTATCCAATCATCACGGTGCTCTCCACCTCGCCGCCAATCTTACACTGGGGGCCGAGAGAGGTGCCGCCGTACACTTTTGAGCCCATTTTCACTTTCGAGCCGTCGAGTGCCGAGAACGGGCCACGAACGCACGACCCTTCCATCACCTCGACGTCGCGGCCTAGGTAGATGCAACCTTCGCGGCTGTTGAGCGTGGCGCCGTCGGCTGTGGCGCCTTCTTCAAGGAAGATGCGCTCGCGAGGGCCAATCACCGTGCATGAATCGGGCAGGGGAGCGCTCTGGCGACCTTTTGTCAGACGCTCGAAGTCGCTCTCGATGGCGCCGCCGTTATGCTCGAAGATGTCGAACAGATAGTTGATGGCTACAGGGGCCGCGGCGGTGTATCTGATGCGCTTGTAATGGCGCTTGTCGAAGTCATATGCCGTGCCGCGGAACGCCAGTAGGGTCTCCCCCTGCATAAGCGCCTCGCCGCGCTCGAGCGAGAGTACCTCGCCGGCAAGGGTGTCGTCGGGCAGAACATGGGCCGCAATGAGTAGATTGTCGCGGGTCACGCGCGCAGGAAACAGGCGGGTGAGGTAGGTCGCGGTCAGGAACGAGTAGTGCTTCCCTTTCTCGCCAAGCAACAGGCGCCATTTTTCGCCTATGGTCGTGATGCCTACGCGAAGGTGGCTTATTGTGCGTGTGTAGGTGAGCGGGAGCAGGTTTTTGCGCACCTCGTTGTCGTCAAAGAATATTACATTCATTTGTTAATCGTTAATTTCGTTTCTCACGAAGTTTTTCTTTATCGGCCGCAAATATACAAAATTCCGCCGAAAGTGAGCAAAAATTGTGATTTTTTTCAATAAACGATGTTGAAGAAAATGAATAATCTGGCGAGGGGAGGGGGCAGGGCTGGGCGGTGTGGCAATGGCTCGAGCCGCTTTACGGGGGCATAGGCCGTAGGTCTTCACAATTTTTTGTTTACACCTTCGTTATATAATTAATCGCCTGTTGTGGCGGTATAACGTTTTTTATTGTCATGAACCTGAGATTTTTACTCGCAATAACTGTTATTATGGCTACCGCCGGAGCTTTTGCCCAGCAGGTGAGCTTCAGCGGAAACACCAAGGAAGTATACGATGCGCCGGTCGACAACAACACCGGCCTCAATCATCTGTATGTGCTTTACTCAGCGCAAAACGTGGCCATGACCTACACCGCGGCCGACCCCTCGGAGGATGTCACATGGTACAAATACAAGGAAATGGGCGGTTCCTATGCTACCGAGGTGGATGTGACGCACGACGGCATGGGGCAGACCACGCTCAATCCTGTGGAGGCCGATTGCGGGTATATTATCGAGGAGGGCACCACGCGAACTTATCTTTGGGTGGCCGATTACCAGAATGCATTAATCAACCTGAAAGGCTTGTCGTTTGGTGAAATGGGCGACTGCGGTACGGCTACTTTGCTTGTCGACGGCTCCGGCGAGGACATAGTGTACTATACCATAACTGGTGTGAGGCGTGTGCTCGATAGAGGAATGAAGCTGAAATACTACACCCGGGCATGGAACGAGGAAGAATACAGTTGGAATGAGCAGGATTTGGCAGTGGCAATCGAAAATTTCAAGAACACCATCGTAGTGCAGGCTCCCTTGTGCAACACCACGTTCACTCTCGAGGGCGACGACCTGCTCGACTTCTGGCACGAGCAACATTTCAAGGCTGTGAGCGATGAATACAAAACGATTGCCGTCGACGCCAAGACTTTCGCCGAGCAGGAGGAGAGAAAAAACGACAACGAACAGAAGAATCCCGACACCAATATTCTCGGTGGTTCTGCGCCGGTCAACGTCACTTTCACGGCTTATCCCACCGATGCGGTGGTCTACCGCGAGTGGCAGATGTCGACCGACCCCAATTTCGAGATTCTTGATCTGAGACTGAACCAGGACGTGGTGGAGCAGGAGTTTACCGAAGCTGGCACCTATTACTGGAGATATATAGCCGCCAACGACGACAACTCGTGCGACTTTGTGAGTGATACTTACACCGTGAGTATTGGAGAAAGTGTGTTGGAATGCCCCAATGTGTTCTCGCCGGGTACTACTGAAGGTATCAACGACATCTGGAAGGTGAGCTACAAGTCGATTGTCGACTTCCACTGCGCCATCTTTAGCCGATACGGAGTGAAAGTTGCCGAGTTTACAAATCCCGGCGACGGATGGGACGGACGTTACCACGGCAAACTTGTCAAGGCCGGCGTATATTTCTATGTGATAACGGCTCGTGGTGCCGACGGTAAGTCGTATAACTTAAGCGGCGATATCAATATTATCCGATTCAAGAAAAACCTTAGTGCCACAGGCGACCCGAACGAACCAGACCCAAATCCCGTCGATCCGGTTGACCAATAAACCCAAACATCATTTCATTAGATAAATGAAAAAAATTGTTCTTACTATAGCTTTGATGGCGATGCTGGCAGTCACGGCAGCGGCCCAGGGCGAGGCGCGTTTCAGCGCAACAGTGGCTCCTGATGTGCCGCAGGCGATGAACTTCTGCGGTGAAAAAGTGTCGTTCGACCGCCTCGATATGTACGAGCGTATGGACCGAGAACTCACGTCGGTTATCTACGCCCAGACCATGACCACGCTCATCTTCAAGCGGGCAAACCGCTATTTCCCCGTGATCGAGAAGATCCTCGAGCAGCAGGGAGTGCCGCGCGACTTCCTCTATTTGGCTGTCACTGAGAGCTCGCTCGAGTATAACGCCTATTCCAGCGCAAAAGCCGCGGGAATGTGGCAGCTTTTGGCTGCCACGGGACAGCAGTACGGACTCGAGGTCACCGACGAGGTCGACGAACGATACGACCCTGAGAAAGCAACGGTCGCTGCTTGCAAGTACCTCAAAGCAGCTTACGCCAAATACGGAAACTGGCCTACGGTTGCGGCAAGCTACAACGCTGGCATGGGGCGGATTTCTAACGAACTCGCAAGCCAGAGGCAGAACTCATCGTTCGACCTTTATTTAAATAAGGAGACTTCAAGATACGTCTTCCGCATCCTCGCTTATAAGCTGGTAATGGAAAATCCTAAACGATTCGGATACCGTATCACGGCGGGCCAGCTTTATCAGCCCGTGACTTATACCGAGAAAGAAGTCAACACATCCGTTCCCAGTTGGGCCGATTGGGCCAAAGAAAACGGAATCTCATATGCCGAACTGCGTGAGGCTAACCCCTGGATCAGGGCTTCTAAACTCACCAACTCCCGCGGCAAGTACTACACAGTAAGAATACCAAACCGCAACGACCTCTATAGGTCGAAACAGCATCGAAAGGTGTACGACCGCAACTGGGTCGTAGACTGAACCCGTTCTGTAGCGTAAAAAAACGCGGGAAAAAACACACTGCTTCACAATTGGCAGTGGCGCAAAACATACTCCGGATTATTGTCCTGTTTGTCGCTTTTTGTGTCCCTACATAAAAGTGTAAACGATTGCGGTGCATTTTTTTCAAAAAAAGTGCTGAAAAAATTTGGTGGTTAGAAAAAGTCGCCGTACCTTTGCACCGCTTTTCGGCCAAAAAATGGCC
>JBGUHM010000130.1:0-13193 GCA_045112115.1 Sodaliphilus sp.
GTCACCGCTGAGGGTTGCCGGGTCAAGCTTGTATACACCCGAGCGTGCACCATCAGCCCAGTTGGCCATGTAGACCATACCGTTCTGGTCAGTGGCCAGACGGAACGGGTTGCCCAGGGTGTATTCGCCGCTGATGGTCGATGCGTTGATCTTCGTCCAGTCGGGATTGTAGGCATTGATACCGTTGGCGCTGTTGGACGAACCGATACGGTTCACGGTGTAGAAGCGTCCGAAATAGTCGCTCTCGGGGCTGTTGTCGACAACCACACCCAGACGGTTGGCTGTGAAGTCGCTGGGATTGTTCAATGGGGCGATGGTCGGGATGTTATTGCCTTCGAGGGTCACGGCCCAGTTCATGCGCTGGCCGTTCTCGCCGGGCAGCTCGTCGCTCGGGATGGTGAACTCGTTGGCACCCTCGACCACACCGGTGAGCGGGTAGGTACCCACTTCTTCTCCGCTTTCTACATCGTAGAACGTGAGGTAAGCGTTCTTGGCGTCGCTGTTGGAGTCGAACTGGAACGTCCAGTCGGTGTTCTCGTTGCCGTTGGAGCTCAGTCCGGTGGGCAGAATGCCGATTACGGCATCTTGCTCAGCGTCCTTAGTGGTAATGCGATAAGCGTTGTTGCCGTTCACAAGACTGGTTTCGATGTCTGTGCCGTCGACCACGGCGGTAGCCGAAGTTTGTGTCAGACCGTTAAGCACCGGCTCGTGCGAAGCTTTCAGCGGGCTGCCTTCAGGGGCACCTGCGATGTCGGTGTTGGTGGTCTCAATCAGTTTGGCCTTGTCGACGCCGCCAGTAATGTCGAAGAGCTTGATGCCCTTGACCACGCCGTCCACGGCATAAGGAGCAATCATCATACTGTGGCCAGCATACTTGAAGCACTGGAAGCCGAAGCCGGTCAAGCCGTATTCATCGCTGATGGCAACGATATTGGTGGGAACACCAGCAGTGCTTGTGGGAGAATCAAACTCAAGAATCTTGTTCAAACCACCGATGATGAGTTTATCATCACTATTCGGTGATACAGCAAGAGTAAGCTCTTCACCAAGTTTGGATTGTGATCCCATTATATCATTGAAGGCGCCAGTTTTACCACAAACGTTGTCATACATAACCGATACTTGCTCGCCTTCGTTCATCATGATATGGATAAGACGCATTCCTAAGGTAGCGCTACCGGTGGTAATAGCCGTTAGAAGCACTTCACATTCTTGTGATATAGCACCATTTACTGCAATCGCAGTTCCTACATTGGCATTGTAGTAGTTGCCCGAATTCTGCGTCGAGGCAAACAGACGCGGAGCGCTGTCGAAGTCGTCCCATACATACACGCGGGCGGTACCGCGAGTATAGCCAGAACCTACTTGACCATCAGCGAACTGGTTCTCGGTTAACGACACACCCACGAGCTTGCTGTCGGCCGAACGGGTGATGGCGTTCAGAGCGCTGTAGAAGCCGGGGCTGTCCTCGGTATAGATTCCCTCAGTACTCAACTCCTTAATCAAAGTCTGAGTTGTCGTGTTGACGAGATACAGGTGCGGGGTGATGCCCTCGTTTGTAAGAATCACCGTGGAGTCGCCAAACTGTGCGGTGGCCTTGACGGTACCGGTCATCTCATATGAGGTGGGAGTCTGGTTGAAGTTGAACTTGTCGGCGAGCTTCAGGTAGCTGGGCTGGTCGGGATCGGGATAGTTCTCGTACACCACTGCCGGTGGCACATAACTCTCGCTCTCAAGGAAGATCTTAGCGTATGAGCTCTCGTTTGCGGTCACAGTTACTGTGCACACATCGAACTGAGCCTTGTAACCTTCGGCGGTTGCCACGATGTTGTAGCTTCCGGGCTGAAGATCCTCAAACACGAAGATTCCGTTGTACTCGTTGTCGACTGTGTAGGCAGCCACTTCCGTGTCACCCTGCATCAGCTTCACCTGTGCTCCGTTTAGCGGTATAAACTGGTCGTCGGATCCGGGGTTGTACTTGTACAGCGAGTTGACGATTTTCTCATGCATGTCGCGCACATATCCCATGATGTCGCCCGTGGTGGGAGGCGTCAGACCGAAGTAGTTACCTACGCCGCGGGCCTCGCGGCGCCCTTCTTGACGGTCGTAGTCAAAGTTGAGTGCGCGGTGACGAGCCGGCTGGTAAGTATGGAAGAAGCCTTCGAGTAGATATCCAGGAGTGCCGTGCTTAAGCACGCCCAGATAACCGTAATAACGGTTGCCGTTGCTCCTGGTAGCCCATGAGCCACTGCCATAAAAGTTGATGTCACCACGGATATTGGGATTGTTCTTGCCGTAGGCACTGGTTGGGTCAAGTTCGTTCATCCAGTGTGTGGGCCAGGTTGCGGCGGCCATATCGTAGCTGCCTTCCACGGCATTGCCGTTATATCCTGCGTCACCAGTCGTACCTTTGTTATAACCGCGGTAGAGCGTCAGCGGATAGTTCACATTGTCACCGTCGACATTGGCGTTCGAGTGGCTACTGATGAACATGTCGAAGTTGCCTAACTCCACCTCCTCGCAAATCTCAGAAAGATTGCGGTTGTACTGTGTCTCAACTTTATCGTAAACGTATTTGCCGTCATCTGCCTTGTCGGCATAGAAAGGCCATGGACCATTCGCCATACGCGAGTACACGATATTCTCGTGTTTCACACCCATCTTTTCCAGATACTGTCCTATAGCGAACGAACGGGGGAGCGTACCACGGCCCTCATAGAAGCCAAGGGTATCGGTGTCGATCCAAGTGGTCCCTTCGGCATTGAGTTTACCGGTGTTGGGATGGTTGATTGTGGGCAACGGGCGGTCGTTGGCTCCGTACGAGCCGTGACCGGGGTTCAGATAGATGCGCAGTTCATCGGCTGTCTTAGCTTGTACTGCACCAGCTGCAACGAATGCAGCTGCAAGAAGTAATAAAAACTTTTTCATAGCTGCAATTCGTTATTTGAGATTAATGATATAAGCCTCTCCGGCCGGAGTTGAGAAGAAAATCTTGCCGGGAGCGGTAACTGGATACATGGCAATCACATCGTTGCCGGTAAGCACCTGGCGAGCACCCTGCAGATTTACTGCCACAATCTCGCTCGAGGTGGTGAAGTAACTGTCGTCCTGGTCGTTCATACCGACAACGATGTTGTTATCGAGCCATTTGGCGGCACGGAGCACGCCGAGGGCCTGCACGCCGCTGCCGTCGAGGTTGCACACATAGGCTTGGTCGGCTCCAACGAAGAACAGAGCTTTCTGTCCGTCGGGCGAGAGCGAAGCCCAGAGATAACGCTTGTCGGTGCCCAGCGGTGAGAACACCTTGTCACCGAGCATCAGCTGGTAGTCCTGTCGTGTCCAGAGCACGTTGCCTTGGTCGGCAGCGCCCTTGTTGAGCGCCTTGGCGTTGCGCTTGCCGTTTTTAACGGTGGTGACGGTGTTGCCCGTCATCTGCCCAGCGTTGAGGTCGCGGCACGGTTTCACCAGCACTTTCTTCTCGCCTGTGGCGAGGTTGCGTTGGTTCACTTGCGTCTTGCGCAGGTGCTTGTCGGTGAAGGTGGCCTCGCGATAGACGATGTTCTGTCCGTCGGCCGAAATCTTCACGTCATAGCCTGCACTCGGAGCCTCGGAGAGCACTTGCCTCTCTCCGGTGGCCAGATTCACTTTGGTGAGACCCTGGTTGTTGCCGGCAGTCACCAGGACATAGTCGCCCTGCGGACTCACAGCCGTCACCTTGGCGTCGCCTGCCATGTTGGGAATGTCAATCTTGTTGACGCTCTCAACATTGAGCACTTGAGCCATCATCACACCAAACGACGCACACATTGCTAAAGATAGTAGAACTTTCTTCATAAGTGTAAGAGTGTAGTTTTTTAGTGAATGGAACTTATAGTTAATAGTAAAAAATAGTCTTTATCGGCGGTAAAATTACACAAAGTATCGTTTATAAGCAAATTTTATGGTTTGTTTATATTTTTTTAAGAATTATAAATCTTTATAAATAAAAAAGCCCAAACACTTTTAATGTTTGAGCATTCGGTCGATTGCGCGCTTGTCTTCTCGCGCTTTTATCGCCTGGCGCTTGTCGAACTGTTTCTTGCCTCGCGCGATGGCTATGTCGAGTTTTGCGTAACCTCGCTCGTCGACGTAGAGGCGTATGGGGATGATGGCGTAGCCGGGCTGCTGAGCCGCTTTGGCTATGCGGTTGATTTCCTTTCGCTGCAGCAGCAGCTTGCGGTCGCGGTGGGTGGTGTGGTTGTTGTACGACCCGTAGCTGTATTCGGCAATGTACATGTTCTTCACCCACACCTCATGGTTCTCGACCATGCAGAAGGTGTCGGTGAGTCCGGCCTTGCCCTGACGTATCGATTTGATTTCGGTCCCGGTAAGCACTATACCGGCGGTGAAGGTCTCGTCGAGCAGATAGTCGAAGCTGGCCCTGCGGTTCTTTATGTTGATGTTGTTAGCTTTCATTAGACTATGATTTTGTGCAGCAGCCACCAAATGATCCAAGGCATGAGAATAATCAAGCAGGCCGCGATAATAGTGAACTTGTTCTGCTTCTCACGCTTCAGGCCCAGGAACGGTGTGCCGCGATGAGCGGTGTAGGCGGCATAGGCCGTGAGGAACATCAGCGGAGCGAACGGCCCGGGCAACAGATTGGTGAGAATCTGCAGCAGCACCAATATAATAAGGTTGTAGATTATATAGTTGTTGAGCTTGGCCAGCGCCACTTTCGTGCGGGCCAATTCGGGATAAAAGCCGGTGAGCAGGTAGCTGGTGAAGAAATAGGTGAACAGATACATCGCCACCGAGATGATGGCTTCGATGAGCTGCAAGATAACGGTGTGCTCCACAGGGTCGTAGACGATGCGCACAAACGCCGAGAGCGCCAGTATTACCAATAAAGGTATAAACGCCCCCTTGAGCACACGCGATGTGGCGTAGCCGCATTTGTCGATTTCTTCCCATCCCACAGTGGGTGAGATTATCACCAATAATATGTTCTTTAGTAGGGACATTCTACAGTTTTTTAGCTTAAGAGCGTGCAAAATTAGTAATAATTGTGTAACTTTGCAAACTCTAACGAAGTGTTTTGATGAGATTGGAATTATTCATAGCCTCTAAGCTGCGGCTCGGCAACCCTCAAAAGAAGGGGGCGCCAAGCCTCAATGTGGCATTGGTGGGCATTGTTCTGGCCATTGTCATCATGATACTGTCGATAGTTATTGTGCTGGGATTCAAAAAAGAAATCACCACAAAGATTTACAGTCTCGACAGTCACCTGAAGGTGAGCAACGCAGTGCTCGGCATCGACAACAACTTCTCGAGCGTGAACCGCCACGACATCGTGGAGCAGATAAACGCCGACAAGGCCCTACGCGGGCAGATTGAGTCGATGAGCCTGATAATCGAGAAACCCGCCATTCTCAAGACCGACGAGAATTTCAAGGGACTGGTGTTCCGCGGCGTCGACAGCTGCTACAACTGGCAGTTTATCAAGGACCACCTGAGCGAAGGCCGTGTGCCCGACTTCAGCGAGACCGCCAACCTCAACGAGGTGGTCATCTCGTCGACCGTGGCCCGCGAACTCGGCCTCAAGACCGGCGACAAGATTTTCACCTATTTCATCGACGACAAGGTGAAGATGCGCAACTCGCTGGTGGTGGGTGTGTTCAACACCGATTTCGACACCCACGACAAGGCATATATGCTCGGCAACATCGGTCAGCTGCAGGGCATCAACGGCTGGGACGAGGATCAGGGCAACTACGTGGGCGTGAATGTGAAGAACCTCGACAATGTCGACAACATGACCCAAGAGATGTTTTCGGCTCTTGCCATCGGTTCCTACAACGACAGCAACTCCACTACCCTACACAACGTCTCGGCCACAACAACCAACAACATGCAGTTTTTCACATGGCTTCAGATGCTCGACACCAATGTGGTGATTATCCTGGTGCTGATGATGATTGTGACCGGATTCACGCTGATTGCCGCGCTGCTGATGATTGTGCTGGAAAGGATTCGCATGATTGGCTTGCTTAAAGCGCTTGGCGCCACCAACGGCAGCATCCGCCGCGTGTTCATCTATCTCACGGGCAAACTCATTCTCAAGGCGCTGCTGCTGGGCGATGTGATTGGAATAGGTCTGGCGCTAATCCAGAAGTATTTCCATATTCTGAAACTCGACCCGGAATCCTATTATATGTCATATGTGCCGGTGAGCATCGACATCCCGTCGCTGGTGCTGCTCAACATCGCCATCCTTGTCGTGTCGTACCTGACGCTCATCGCCCCGAGCTACATAATCTCGTCGATACGTCCCACTTCCACCATGCGCTTTGAATAAAACCCAAATCGGTCATCAGACCGTAAACTCTGTTACGGCATAATTTCTAATGACCGATTCGGGATAAAGAAAATCGGCAACACCGTGGAGGCGCTGCCGATAGGCCTTTGTGAAGGACAAAGGTTTAGAGAGCCTTTGTCACGTCCAGTTTGGTGTAGATTTTCTCCTTGCCGTGTTGGTCCTTGCAGGTGTAAAGACCCTTGGCCGGCTCAGCTTTGGTCACGGTATAGCCGTCCTCATAGCTGGAAACGAAGCGCACAAACACCTTGTCGCCCACGTTGATGCTCTCCTTGAACGGGATGAGCTTGCAGTCGTCTTTCTTGTAGGCGCACACTTTGTCGGCGAAGCCCAGAACGAGCACCTTGCCGTCTTTCTCGCGGATGAGAGTGCATGCGAGCCATTTGCCGTTTTCACGCACTGCCAGCTGAGCGCCGGAGGCCCATTCGCCGTCCTTGATGATGTTGAACGAGTTGGGCTTGAGCTGCTCGTTGGCGTGGTCTTCGCCGAACGACTTGCCGTTGCTCATCGGTTCCCAGCTCAGGTCGAGGTAGTTCACCTTGGGCTGCTTCGGGTCGGAAGCGTCGGTGACGATAGCGCGTTTGAGGCCGCTACCGCTCTGCCACCAAGTGAGCAGAATGTCGCCTACATGAGCGTCCACGTCCTTTGCCAGCGGGATGATGAGAGCGTTGGGGATACGGGCCTTGTCGCTACCGAGAGCGCAGTTGTTCTTACCCACTTCCTCCATCGTGGTGCTGTAGAAAATGAGACCTTTCTTCGTGAGGTCTTCCTTCTCCTTGATAGCGATGGGATAATAGGTGTAAGGAGCGAGAACCAACTGTCCCACCTCAGCGTCGATTGTTATGTCCTGTGGGAAGTCCCAGGGGAACGCGTCGACATTTGTCGTTTCGCCGGAAGCCTTTTCGGCCGATTCACCACTTGCCTGGGCGTCGCCGCCGGCACACGAGATGAGTGACAACGAAGCCACTGCAGTAAGCATCAAAAAAAGTTTCTTCATAGAATAAATCATTTGAAATTATAAGTAAATAAATATAATACGAATAGTTTTTTAGCTTCTTTTATTATATTTTGAAGTACAAAGGTAATCAAAAATTTTAAACAAACAAATCATAGCTCCCCAAAAAAATTGTAAGTTTCTCAATTTTCACTATCAGTTTGCGGAAAAATCACTAATTTTGTAGCCTTAAATTGACAAATGCAGACAAAATGAAACGACTATTTACTCTACTATTTATTATGGTGGCTGCTTGGACGGTTTCCCAAGCGAGTCTGCGCGACAGTGTTAGATTCACCTATCCGCCTCTTGGCTTAGAGGTGGGCGAAAAGTTTAAATTCTCTCTTATCGGTTATGGTCAGATGGGATATGAGCTTACGCATCAGAATGACGAGACCAACCACGACTTCCAGGTGAAACGTGTGGTCCTTATCGGCAACCTCGCTTTTGGCAAGCACTTGAAAGCCAGTGTTATGGTCGATGTGGCAAACACTAAAGCCAACCGAAGACTTCAGGAAGCATATCTGCAATGGGACTTCGTGCCAGAGATAGGCATCCGCGTGGGTCAGTACAAGCAACCCTTCATGCTTGAGAACATCTATTCTCCTACAATACTTGGAACAATCAATATGACCGAGGGCACAAGATACATGAGCGGCATAGGTGGCGACCTGTTGCAGGGCTCCATGGCAGGCCGTGACCTGGGAATCATGGTTACCGGTAAAGCCTTCCCGATGAGCGACGGCCACCGGTTCCTGCACTACAGCCTGGGTGTTTTCAACGGTGCCGGTCTGAACACCCGCGACAACAACAAAGCCAAAGACGTGATTGGCATGGTGCAGCTATATCCGCTGAAGAACCTGATGCTCACCTCATCGTTCATCATAGGGCGCGGTCACGCCATCGAGGATTCACCCTACGGCGACATCAAAGCCGAGCAGAACTACGACCGCCGTCGCTGGAGCATAGGTGTGGATTATACTCAGAAACCGCTGTATCTGCGCAGCGAGTACACGATGGGTTGGAACGGCGACATCCGTTCGCGGGCGTTCTATGCCGAGGCGTGGGTAACGCTGTTCCCCAAGTTCGACCTTGTTCTGAACTTCGACCACCTGAACCGCAACACGGGGCTTGACAAGGACGATTACGACAAGTATCCCATCTACACGCAGAACAACAATTACACGGTGGGATTCCAGTACTGGGTATGGAACCGCTGCCGCGTGGCATCGCAATATACCTACAGCAACCGCCCGAAGATGGGCGATGTACACCAGTGGAAAACCCTTTTCCAATTCGCATTCTAAGAAGAAATGGCAATTCTAATCGTTATCCCCATCCTCGCCATACTGATGTTCGACCTGGGACTCGAACTCAAGGTGAAAGATTTCAAACTGTTTGTGAAACGTCCGTGGCCGGTGTTGGCCGGGCTTATCGGGCAGATTGTGGTGCTGCCGGCCATCGCCTGGCTGGTGGGCCGCTGGTTTGGCCTCGAGCCGCTGTTTATGATTGGCATCATGCTCATTGCGTGCAGCCCGGGCGGTAGTTCGAGCAATGTGTTCTCGATGCTCGCCGGCGGCGATGTGGCGCTGTCGGTGTCGCTTACGGCTTGCAGCAGTATCATCACTCTGTTCACCGTTCCGGCTATCATGGGTTGGGTGACCGGCGTTGTGGGTACCGGTGCCGACGTACATCTGCCAGTAGGCAATCTGCTGGTGCAGAACATCGTGCTCATGGCGGTGCCCATCATTCTGGGAGTGTGGCTGGCGGCGAAAAAGCCGAAGGCCTCGGCCCGCATCCATGCCGTTCTCAAGCGAATAGCCTTTCCCGCTCTCATCCTGTTGGCCACTATATTTTTCATCCAGCATCGCGAGACCATTATCGCCAAGTTCCCGCAGTTGGGCATGAGCATCACCATTCTTATCCTGCTGTCGATGCTTGCCGGAGCGCTGCTGTCGTTGGCGATGCGTCTCACCGGCCGCGAACGGCGCACCATTGTTATAGAGGTGGGTATGCAGAATGCGGCGCAAGCCATCACTGTGGCTGTTAGCCCCATGGTTTTCGCCAATGAGACCATAGCCATCCCGGCCATCATCTACGCGCTGATGATGAACGTGATTCTTCTCACCTATGTGGGAATAATCAAGGCTTGGAAAAAAGCTTAGCCAAACAGCCTGTTGGCCTCGTCGAGCGTCTCGGGCTTGCCCACGTCGAGCCAGGTGTATTTTTCTTTTGGCTCGTAGCCCTTGATCAGATGGTTGTGGCACTCGTCGATATAGAACGGCGTGATGGAGAACTTCGCGCTGCCCTTGCTGTATTTCTCGAGTTCGGGGAAAATCGACGGTGAAATCACATGGACGCCGCCGAAGGCCAGCGTCCTGTAGCGGTTCTCGCTCCAGGTGAAGTGGTCGGGACGTGTCTCGCCCGTGGCCTTGTTGATCCATCCGCGCAGGCGGTAATCGTCGTCGAACACAAAATAACGCTGAGTCTGGCGCTCTTTCACCAGCACGCTCGCCATGGCGCCGCTGTCGATATGGCTGCGGTAGAATGCCGTCAGGTCGAGGTCGGTGAGGATATCGGCGTTGTGAACCAGGAACGGCTCGCCGTCGTCGAGCAGATGCCGGGCCTTGAGTATGCCGCCGCCGGTGTCGAGCAGCATCTCGCGTTCGTCGCTCACGCTGATGTTCAGGCCGAAGTTGTCGTTCTCTTCAAGAAACCGGATAATTTTCTCGCCGAAGTGGTGGACATTCACTACGATGTCGCTGAAACCGGCTGCCGACACATGGCGTATCACGCGTTCGAGCATTGTCACTCCGGCCACCTCGACCAGTGCTTTCGGGCGGTCGTTGGTGAGCGGACGTAAGCGGGTACCCAGTCCGGCGGCAAAAATCAGTGCTTTCATACGCTATCAGTGCGGCAACAGGGTTTGTTCGATGTTCTGCTCGCGGTGGACGAGTTCCACTTTCACGTTGAATTCCTTGTTGAGATGCTCGGCCAGATGCTGTGCGCAGTATACCGAACGGTGCTGACCTCCGGTGCAGCCGAAGCACACCATCAGGTTGGTGAAAGCGCGCTCGATGTAGCGCTTCACCGTTGCGTCGACCAATGCCTGTGCATGAGCCAGGAACTCGATAATCTCACCGTCCTTCTCGAGGAACTTGATTACCGGCTCGTCGAGGCCGATGAAGGGTTTGTAACGATCATATTTGCCCGGGTTGTTCACCGCTCGGCAATCGAACACGTAGCCACCGCCGTTGCCCGAGGCGTCGTTGGGGATGCCTTTCTTGTAGGCGAACGACATCACGCGCACGGTGAGCGTGCGTTTCTGTATCTCGTCGGTGAACTGCGATAGCTGCACCAGTTGCTTGAGCAGCGTGTTCAGATAGGGATATTCGACATAGGGCTTGCGCAGCAGCTTGCGCAGGTTGTTGATGGCGAACGGCACGCTCTGCATGAAGTGCGGTTTTTTCTCGAAGTAACCGCGGAAACCGTAGGCGCCGAGGACTTGCAGCGTGCGGAACAGCACGAAGTGGCGCAGCTGGGAGAAGAAATAGTTGTCGTCGACCGGCTTGTACTTGCGCAGCACTTTCATGTATTCGCCGAGCAGCTCTTTGCGCAGGCTCTCAGGGAAATTGGCCTTCGCCTGCCACAGGAACGACGCCACATCATAGTAGAACGGACCCTTGCGTCCACCCTGGAAGTCGATGAACCAGGGCTCTCCGTCCTTAATCATCACGTTGCGCGACTGGAAATCGCGGTACATAAACGTTGCCGAACTGCTTCGTAAGAGCACATCGGCCATATGCTGGAAGTCGTCCTCGAGCTTCGCTTCGTCAAATTCCAGGCCGGTGGCTTTCAGGAAGCAGTATTTGAAGTAGTTCAGGTCCCAGAGTATCGAGCGACGGTTGAACTCCTGAGCCGGATAGCACACCGTGAAGTCCATGCCGTCGGCGCCGGCGAACTGGAACTCGCACAGCTGACGGATGGTCTTGATGAGCAGCTGCTTCTCTTCGTCGCCAAACACGCGGGTCTTGCGGCCTTTCTCTATTGCGTTGAACAACACCAGGTCGCCCAAGTCCTCTTGCAGATAGCAACTAAGGTCGTCGGAACAAGCGATAACCTTGGGCACCGGCAGGCCTTTCGTCCTGAAGTGCTCGTCCATGGCCAGAAAAGCCTTGTTCTCCTCGATACTGGTGCCTATCACGCCTATGATCGTCTCTTTGCCGTGAAGGCGGTAATAACGTCGATTGCTGCCTGAGGCCGGCATTTCGTCGATCGACGTGGGTTCGCTACCTATTGTTTCTTTATATAGTTTTTCTAATTTGTCGGTATTCATTGTTTGTATTTATTGGTTAAAATTCGCTTGTGAAATGGAATCGTATTTTGGGGAAGTCCTGCTGCGCCATCTGCAGCACATATCCCGAGTCGGCCAGAAAGACGTCACGACCTTCGATGTCGCGGGCCATGAACTGGTGTTTACGACGCTTGAACGCCTCGAGGGCTTCGTCGTCGTCACTCTCAATCCAGCACGCTTTGTACAGGCTGATGGGCTCCCACTTGCATTGGGCGCCATACTCGTGGAGCAGGCGGTACTGAATGACCTCAAACTGGAGCTGTCCCACCGTGCCAATAATCTTGCGGTTGTTGAATTGGTTGACAAACAGCTGGGCCACCCCCTCGTCCATGAGTTGGTCGATGCCCTTGTTAAGCTGCTTGGTCTTCATCGGGTCGGAGTTCTCGATATATTTGAACATCTCGGGTGAGAAACTCGGCAGGCCCTTGAAGTGGACTACCTCGCCCTCGGTCAAGGTGTCGCCAATTTTGAAGATGCCGCCGCTGTCGGGCAGACCAATCACATCGCCCGGGAACGCTTCATCGACAATGTCTTTTTTCTGCGCCATGAACGCTGTGGGCGCCGAGAAGCGGTAGCTCTTGCCCGAGCGGACATGCAGATATGTGGAATTGCGGCGGAACACACCGCTGCACACTTTCACAAACGCGATGCAGCTGCGGTGGTTGGGGTCCATGTTGGCTTGGATTTTGAATACGAAGCCGCTGAACTTCTCTTCCTCGGGAGAAACGGTTCTCTCTATGGCACGCACGGGTTGCGGCGACGGGGCAATCTTTACGAAACAGTCGAGCAGCTCTTTCACGCCGAATGTGTTGAGTGCCGAGCCGAAGAACACCGGCGCTACCTGTCCGGCAAGATAGTCGTCGAGGTCGAGTTCAGGGTATACACCGTCGATGAGCTCAATGTCGGTGCGCAGTTGCAATGCGTCGTCCTCCCCTATCTGCTGGTCGATGGCGCTGTCGTTGATGTCGTTGATTTCCACTCGCTCGGTGACGTGTTGCTTGTCGGGGTTGAACAGGTCGAGACTGTGTTCGTAGATGTTGTACACGCCTTTGAACTTCGCACCTATGTTGATGGGCCAAGTGAGCGGACGAACGGCAATCTGTAGCTCTTGTTCCAACTCGTCGAGGATGTCGAACGGGTCGCGACCCTCACGGTCAAGTTTGTTGACAAATATTATCACCGGAGTGTTGCGCATGCGGCACACCTCCATGAGCTTGCGAGTCTGTGCCTCCACGCCCTTTGCCACATCGACCACGATGATGACACTGTCGACCGCGGTAAGTGTGCGGTAGGTGTCTTCGGCAAAGTCCTGGTGACCGGGAGTGTCGAGGATGTTGATTTTGTAGTCGTTGTAGTTGAAGCCCATCACACTGGTTGCCACCGAGATTCCGCGTTGTTTCTCGATTTCCATCCAGTCGCTGGTGGCCGTCTTCTTGATTTTGTTGCTCTTCACCGCTCCCGCTACATGAATGGCACCACCGAACAGCAGC
>JBGUHM010000131.1:0-6652 GCA_045112115.1 Sodaliphilus sp.
GAGACCGATGGTGGTGAGGTTCTTCGGCAGGTGCAGCTCGGTCAGACCGGAGCTCTGGAACGTCCACATGCCCAGTGTTGTCAATGACTCGGGGAAGGTGATGCTTTTCAGCGCACCACAATAGCAAAACGAGTTGTTCCCGATCTTGGTGAGCGTCGTCGGCAGCGTCACCGTCTCCAGACTGTCGCAGTGGTAGAACGCGTAGTCGCCGATGGCGGTCACGGTGTAGGTGGTCCCGTTGTAGCTCACCGTCGGGGGAATCGCGATCGCGCGGAGCTTCTGGTCACGGTAAGGCTGGCCATTGTCGTTGTCGTAGGTCACCGAGGCCGTGTTGCCCGACGTGCGGTAGAACACCCCGTCGACGCTGAACTTCACGGCCTGTGCCGCCGCAACGCTCACCATTGCCAATATAAATAATAATAGTCTCTTCATATTTGTTTTATTACCGCTGGCGCGGTGAATCCACGCACAGCGTGATAAATTCATAATTCTTAATTACCTACCTAAGATGATGCCGTACTCTGACGAGACATCGCCGGTGTTGACGTTGCCGTCGCCGTTGATATCGCTCATATAGCGGTGGATGAAGGTGGTTTTCGCGCCGGTGCTATCGGTGCCGAGGATGGCGCCGTAGATGGCGCTCACGTCGCCGGTGTTCACCTCGTTGTCGCCGTTCACGTCGCCTGCCAGCATACTTAACTCCACGACATCGGTAAAGAAGTACGACCAGTTATCGATGGCCAAGTAGGCGTCTCTCGTGCCTTTAGGCACATAGAGGAAACGGCTCTCACGGTAGCGGGCGTAGAACGTATAGGCACCTAACATCTCGGCCGTGGGCTCCGTGATGGGTGATACCACCGTCATCAAGCTCTCGCAGTAGGCGAACGCATCGGCAGCCATTGTGGTGATGCCGGTGCCGAGCGCCAGCGACTCCAGACCGGCTGCGTAGAACGCCTGTGAATCTAAGAACTTCACCGAATTGGGCAGGATGGCCTCTTTCAGTGCGGTGCACTTGTAGAAGCTGCTCTCGCCGATGGTCTCCAGTCCGTTGCCGAAGGTGACGCTCTCAAGCTTAGAACATTGGCCGAAACTCCAAAATCCGATGGATTTCAGTGAATTGGGCAAGGTGATTGACTTGAGATTGGGGCATTGCATGAAAGCTGATTCGCCTATGGTTTCCACGCCCTCGGGGATGGTGAACTCGGTGAACGTCTTTCCGGCGAAGGCGTAGTAGGCAATTTCCTTCACCGTTGAGGGGATCACGGTGTTGTTACATCCAGCGATCAGCGAGTTCGTCGCTGTCTCGATGATAGCGTTGCAGTTGTTGCGCGAGTCGTAAACACTGTTCGCCGGGTCGACCGTCATCGTTGTCAGGCCGCGGTCCCAAGAGAACGCGTCCTCGTCGATGAGCGTCACGTTTTTCGAGATGTGGATCTCCTGCAGCGCATAGCAGCAGTAGAACGCGTTCATGCCGATTACCGTCACGCTCTCGGGAATGGTCACCGCTGGAAGCTCGGTACAATAGCAGAAGGCGAATTCGCCGATGGCGGTCACGGGGTAGGTGACACCGTCGTGGGTCACCGTCGACGGAATCACCACGGGTGTGGTTAGGTCTTGATATGCAAGGCCTTCCTTATAGGCGTAGGTCACGCTCACTGTGGCATCGTCGTCGTTGACATTGTAGGCCAGACCGCCCTCCATAAAGTCGTAGGCGTCGGCCGTGGTGGGCAGTGCCATTGCGGCTATTGCCGCCAGCGCCCAGATGGCATGTTTTAAATTGTTGAGTCTCATAAACTTGAATTTTATTTGGTTGTACTGATTGTACTGATTGTTCTGATACTCAGGTTACTGGCTGAGGATGATTTGGTAGAGCGCGCTCACGTCGCCCACGTTCACGCTGCCGTCACCGTTGAGGTCATATTTGGAGGCGGTGCTTCCTGCAAGTATCGCCTTATAGAGCTCGCTCACATCGCCCACGTTGACGTTGCCGTCGCCGTTAAGGTCGCCGTGATTGCCACCACTGCCCGGCAGAATTTCGAAGTCGTCGTAGTAATATTCGCCGTTGACGGTGAACATTCCATATTCAAATCCGGCGCCTTGCGGTTTGGCGACGTAGCAGTCCTTGAGCACGAGGGTGCGACCTATGCTCAGTTGCTTGCCTCGCAATGTGGCGTTGTCGACGGTGAGGTTCTCCTCATAGTCGTCGCTGAATGGCGAGGCGTTTACGGTACAGTCTTTGATCGTAAGCATAACACTGTCGACCGGTTGATGGGTGTTGAGGAACATGGAGTTGCCATTGTGTCCGCCGCCAAGGGTCAGCGAACCGCCGCCAGTGATGGTAACGCCGGAACTCTCTTCCAATATCAAGCCGGTATAGTAGTTGTTGTCGCCAGTCATCGTCATGGTATTATTGCCATTGAGGATGATGGTCAGGTCGGGAATGTTGGCAATCAAGCCGCCGGTCGAGGATCCGGTCTCGATTTTGATGTTGTTGAGCGTGAGCACATTCTCGTCGGGGTCGTATACAGCGGTACCGCTCTTGATATAACTGCTCGTGATGTTTGCGGCATTTTCGGGCTTGACACGCGTGCTGGCAACCATAAGCGGGTAGCACATGGCGTCGATATCGACTATGGTGCTTTGGGTGTGTTTGCCGGTGTCGCGCAGGTATCCACCGCCAAAGGCGACACTGAAGTCGTTGTAATAGCGATAGAAATCCTTGTTATCGGGACGGAAGTAGTAATAATAACTGCCGTCCTCGCGAGTTACACTGGTGGCTCTGGGGTAAGGATTGCCTACGAGCAGGTTGCCGGCGATAGCGGTTGGAGTGGATGAGGGTACGTTCATGCGATAGATTTTGCCGGGGGTGATATCGGTCACCAGTATTCCCTCTCCGGCTCGAATGCCCGTGCCGGCATCAATAGTCTTGGTATTGAATTCAGCGTCGAACATATTACTAAAACCGGTCACGGCAAAGTATTTGGTGTCGCCGCTTTCGTTGGGAATAGGAAGGGTTAAGTGAACGGCATTGGTAATCTTGTCGGGCATGGAGAGTATCATCGACGTGTTGTCGCTTGCAAAATACGGGAGTATGCGGCTTGGCGCCCAGGAATTGCCGCTAACCCATGAGGCGGCATCATTGCGTCGGGTTGTGGTATATGGGTACATGACGTAGCAACGGAAACTGTTTTTCATCGAAGGACCTCCAAAAGCGTTGTTCCCAATCGAAGATCCAAAGAATATGAGTTCGGTCATGTTTGAGCAGTTATAGAACGCATAGTTTCCAATAGCGCAGGCATAGATGGCATCATGGAGATTGACGGTGCCCGTAATGCCGCTGTTATAGAATGCGTAATTACCAATCCGTCCGGTGTGTTCGGCAAAGTTCACCGTGGTGAGCGAACTGCAGTTGTAGAATGCCGAGTCGCCTATGCTCGTCGAGTTGACCATATTAACTGTTTTCAGATTGACACAGTTCTCAAAGGCGCGGCGAGGAACGCTGGTCATCTCGCTGGGCATATTGGCGGTGGATAGTCTTGAGTTGCCAGCGAAACAACTGTCGCTCAGTGCAACCACATCATAAGTGAGTCCGTTGGCGGGGCAATAGACCGAGGTGGGGATATAGACGGTCCAATCGGCATCGCGGGTGCCATATACCATTTTCACCTTGCCACGGGTGGTGCTGGTTGGCTGCTGTGTGACGATGAAATCACCTTTTGTCGTAGAGTAGTAGTTATAGAAATCGTAACCGCCGGTTTTGATGGTCGGGAAGTCCTTCCAATAGGGTGCGCTGGCATAGCTGCTCCACGTGTTTACTGGCACGAGGAGCCTTTCCAGTTCACAGTTCTTAAACACAGTGGCATCGATGGCAAGCGGTGTGGAAGATCCCGTAGTCACATAGCTCACAGTCGAATTATAGAACGCATAGCTGCCGATGCTGGTCACCGAACTTGGAATCACAACCTCTCCTAAATCGCTGTTTTGGAATACATAATTGTAAATTGTCTTGACGCTGGGGGGAATTTGGACGTACTTCGATGAATTCTCGACATTGATGTTGTTGGCACATGATCCAGTGCCCAGGGCGGTCAAGGTCGTAGGGATGTCTTTTTCAAACCAGGTGAACGGGTCTTTTGCGACTGGCACGCGAATCAGCGTGGTTTTCTGTTTGTTGAACAATAGGTCGTTGGAGACACTGTAAGTCGGGTTGTCGTTAGCCACTTCGAAGGCTGTGAAGTTGGAACAGCCATCACATACAGTGGTGACGACACTGATAGCCGAGGCTGGCAATGACAACGAAGTGATGTCGGTATTCGCGAAGGCACGACCCTCGATTCGTCTCACGCCTTCATTGAGCGTGATGCTGTACAGACTGGTGCAGCCTTCGAAAGCTTTTTCTTTTATGGTGTCGCAGAAGAGCGTGACTTGGGCCAACTCTTGACAACCGGCAAACGCTGATTTACCCACCTTTTTCACACCGGCTTTTACCACAACATTTACTAAAAAACTGTTGTTTGCAAACGCTGAGTTCACGACATCGGCAACGGAATAATTGCTGCCGCTGTAGGTCACTGTGCCAGGAATCTCAATCCACTGCTTCTGGGCTGAGATTGCAGCATTGCTCAGTCCAATGCACGACACAGCCGTGCCAGTTGAGTTGAATTTGTATTTCAAGTCACCGGCAGTAAACTCGACGTTGGCTTGCGCCCGCACGGCTATTGCGGCGAGCAGGCAAATAGCGAAAAATAAAACGTTTTTCATAAGCGTATATGATTGATAGTTGATAATTTCATCTGCTTTCGTTAAGGCATCCCTGGTGAATCTGGCTCTTAACCCTTACTGACCGTATAAGTAGTAACGTTGTGAGCGGGCTTTGAACTCGCTGGCATCTTTGTTGAAGTAGTCGCGGATGTCGTCCACACGGTAGCGCTTGCAGAAGCGCTCACGGATCTCCTTCGAGCCGCACACCTTGTCGAACATCGAGTAGCGTTTCGGGTTTTGCTCGAAGAGTTGCTTGTTGGGGTACATCTCGTGAATCACTTGCAGGAAATAGAACTGTGTTAGGACAAGTTCGGCCTTCGCGGGATCGGTGATGTAAATCTGCACACCATGTACCTCCTGCAGCGACTTGTCGACGGCCACCGAGAGTGCGAAGAACGGTTTGTAGTTGATGGGCCGGAAGTGCATGCCTGGCAGATTCAGCGCGTTCATGCGCTCGGCCAGCTCATCAGCGTCAATCCAGTCGGCGGCGAAGGTCTCAAACGGCAAGGTATAACCGATACCTGTGTTGAAAATGTACAACTCGCCCAGAATGCCGCTCACTGGATAGAAGAACGCGTTCTCAGGTGCGGGAATCTGCGGTGAAGGCGGCACCCACGGCATACCGGTGTCGCGGAACGTCATGTCGCGCCGCCAGCCTTCCATGGGAATGACGGTGAGTTTCGCCTTGCCGTGAATCATCTTTTCACCGTTGAGCATTTGTGCCAATTCGCCAGGAGTGAGGCCGTAAAGGTAGGGGATGGCATATTTGCTCACAAACGAGTAATAGCCGTCCTCCACGAGGTTGCCCTCTACCTTGTTGCCGCCCAGCGGGTTGGGGCGGTCAAGCACCATAAACTCCACATTGTTCTCGGCGCAGGCCTCCATACACACGCCCATAGTGGCGTAGAACGTGTAGCTGCGGCAACCAATGTCCTGGATGTCGTACACCAGAACGTCGATGCCGCGGAGCATCTCGGGTGTGGGCTTGTGGGTCTTGCCGTAGAGCGAGTACATTCTGATGCCGGTGCGGGCATCCACAGCGTCGCCCACAGCATCGCCGGCATGGGCGTTGCCGCGCACGCCGTGCTCGGGACCGAACAGCGCCACGAGTTGAACACCTTCGGCCTCATTGAGGATATCGACTGTGCTCTTGAGATTGTTGTCGATGCCGCTGGGGTTGGTCACCAGTCCCACGCGTTTGCCCACCAGTAGCTCGAAGCCGCGGTCGCGCAGCACCTCGATGCCGGGCTTGACGACGGCACTCGCCGCCAAGGCCCACACCGCGATAGTCATAATAATGCTTATTCGTCTCATATCTTTCTTATAACAACGGATTTTACGGATTATTACGGATTTTAATAATTTATAACTCTCTCAATACGAACCGATTCCTCCCCAAAATTTATGAGTAATCCTAATTTGAGTCTCGTCGCTTTTAAATAGTTCAGAAGTTGAGCTACATGTATCTCTGTCAGTTTAGATACGGCTTTTAATTCTAGAATTATTTTATCATAGCAGATGAAATCGGCAATGTAATCTAAATTGAGCGGTTCTCCTTTGTAGTAAATAGGAAGTTTGTATTCTCGTTTAAAGGGTATAGACGATTTCTCAAACTCGCGTTCTAAAGCGGCTTGATACACTTTCTCGAGGAAGCCGCATCCCAATTCATTATGAACTGTATACACACAACCTCTAATCTTGTATGTTTCTTCTTCAAATAACAAATTTCCCATTTTTTTCTTAAATTCTGATTTCACGGATTATCCAGATTGCAATAAAAATCCGAAAAATCCGTGCAATCCGTGGTTTCTTTCGAAACGCCCTCTTTTGGTTATTTCTTTTCGGCTTTTTCCTCAACCTGCTTGGGGGTGTCACCTTTGTCGTCTTTCTT
>JBGUHM010000132.1:0-29255 GCA_045112115.1 Sodaliphilus sp.
AGTCGAGAAGAGCTTCGTTTAACCGTGTATTACGTCTTGTTGTTTAATGAACAACGTGATATCGTTGACATCAGGATATTAAACACCAGCAAAGAACTGTTGCCGTATTACAAAAAACAAATTCTACAGACGCTAAAATCAACCGAAGGAGAATGGATTTACACCGACAAGCCACAAAAATGGTATGTCAAAATCGGATGCTTAAAAGCATTATAGGCTTCCTGGTAAATTCAAAACAGAAAAGAAGAAAAGAGACGAGGGGAATCGTAATTGACGTTATGGTTCCCCTTGTGTTTCTTAATGTATCCGCTACTTCGGAAACGATGTTAGAAAAATGCGGTGGAAATTTGGTGGGGTGGGGGATTTTGTTTATATTTGCAGCGCACAAATGGGCATTTGTCGCTGCCTGTTCGCTCTGTTTTCGTTTTAACGGGGTGAGAGGTAGCGGATTATAACCATTGCAAGAGGCTTGAACAAAATGAGATTTATACGACATAACAATCTTTGCGCGCTGGAGTCGGTATGTTCCGCACTCAATTGCGCTATGTTTTTGTCCCTTTCCTTTTACAATTATCTATATCCGGGAGTGAGTCATACCGGCGAAAGCCAGCAGCAGCCAGATGCCGTATGACTCATTCCTTTTTATTTGATTCAAACAACAAACAATAAATAATATCGACAAAAAATGATGTTACTTGCGATTCAAAACACTACACTGGCGATTACCGCGGCGCTTACTGGCGTGGTGCTGGTGGCCGCGGCGCTGATTATCGCCCGTCTGATTGGTCCGCGCAGCTTCACCCAGAAGAAAGGTGAGACCTATGAGTGCGGTATTCCCACACGCGGCGACAGCATGGCGCAGTTCCATGTGGGTTATTATCTGTTCGCCATTCTGTTCTTGATGTTCGACGTCGAGACCGTGTTCCTGTTCCCGTGGGCCACGATTTCAAAGAGTCTGGGAACCCAGACGCTTATCGCTGTCGGCACCTTCCTGTTCATCCTCGTTTTAGGTCTGGCATACGCCTGGAAGAAAGGAGCGTTGAGATGGAAGTGAAAATCAAGAGCATGAAGCATGACGACTTCAAGGACAACGAATATATCGACCAGCTTGTGGAGCAGCTGCGCGCCAGCGGCACCAACATCGTGGTGGGCAAGCTCGACCAGCTGATCAACTGGGGCATCAGTAACTCGCTGTGGCCGTTCTGCTTCGGCACGAGCTGCTGCGCCATCGAGTTCATGTGCTTAGGAGCTGCTCGTTACGACATGGCCCGTTTCGGCTTCGAGGTTGCGCGCAACTCCCCCCGTCAGGCCGACTACATCATGTGCCAGGGCACCATCACCTACCGCATGGCTCCGGCACTGAAGCGCCTTTATGAGCAGATGGCCGAGCCGAAATATGTGATTGCTTGCGGCAGTTGCACCGTGAGCGGCGGTCCGTTCAAGAACAGCTACTGCGTGGTGAAGGGCGTCGACGAGATTATCCCGGTAGATGTGTATATCCCCGGTTGCCCGCCTCGTCCCGAGTCGTTCTTCTACGGCTTGATGCAGCTTCAGCGCAAGATCAAGGTGCAGAAATTCTTCGGCGGTGTGAACCGCAAGGAGAAGCGTAAGGAGTTTTTCGCTGCTGCTGGCAAGGCCGATAACGCCGTGGCCGAATGACAGATAATGTCAGAGAATTAAAGTAAACATTCAAGACCATTCATAATAACAGACATGTCTTCAATAAAAGAACAAATACAGCAACTGTGCCCTCAGGCCTCGCTCGACGACAGCGGTGAGTTCCTGTTGGTGACGGTGCCCGACGAGAATTGGCGCGACCTGGCCTTTACACTGAAGGACAAACTGCATTTCGACTATCTCACCGCACTGGTAGGTGTTGACTGGACCGACTCGCTCGGCGTGATGTACTACCTCACCAACACCGACACTCAGGAGATAATCCACGTGAAGGTGGCGACTGAGAACCGCGAGCAGCCCCGTCTGCACACCGTGAGCGACATCTGGCACGTGGCCAATTTCCAGGAGCGCGAGGTTTACGATTTCTTCGGCATCGAGTTTATCGGCCATCCCGATATGCGCCGCTTCTTCCTGCGTAACGACTGGGTGGGTCACCCGCTGCGCAAAGACTACGACGCCAACCCCGAGTTGAACCCTCTGCCCCTGGAGGATGAGCAGAACGAAGACGACACTTATCGTCTTGTCGAGGATGCCGACGGCAATGTCGAGCGCGTCGAGGGCAAGGTGTTTGACGACGATGAATATGTAATTAATGTGGGGCCGCAGCATCCGTCGACCCACGGCGTGATGCGCTACCGCGCCTCGCTCGACGGCGAGGTTATTAAGAAGGTGGACGTGGTGAGCGGTTACATCCATCGCGGCATCGAGAAGATGTGCGAGTCGCTGACTTACCCGCAGACGTTGCTCTACACCGAGCGTATGGATTATATGGCAGCCCACATCAACCGTCACTGTCTCTGCATGTGCATCGAGAAGGCCCTCGGCCTCGAGGTGCCGCACCGCGCCGAGCTCATCCGCTTGATTATGGATGAGTTGATGCGCGTGTCGAGCCACCTGCTGAGCTACGGCTGTTTGACCATGGACCAGGGCGCGACAACGGCGTTCTTCTACGCCTTCCGCGAGCGCGAGCTTATCTACGATATTTTCGACAAGACCTGCGGTGCCCGCATGTCGATGAGTTATATGACAATAGGCGGTGTGGTGGCCGACGTTCACGAAGGCTTCATTGCCGACGTGCGCAAGGCCTGCGACTCGATCGAGAAGTCGCTCAAGGAGTACCACAAGCTCTTCACCGGCAACGTGATTGCGGTGAACCGCATGAAGGGCGTGGGACTGCTGAGCCGCGAGGACGCCATCAACTACGCCATCACCGGCCCGTCGGGCCGCGCCAGCGGCGTTCACTGCGACGTGCGTAAGGCCCATCCGTACTCTCTCTACAACGAGTTCGACTTCGACGAGGTGGTATATGAGGCGGGCGACTCGATGGACCGCTACATGGTGAGGATGAAAGAGATTGAGGAGAGCATCAAGATTCTGCGCCAGGCCTGCGACAAGCTCGAGGCCGAGGGCGAGAGCGGCGAGTACTGCGCCAAGGTGCCCAAACTCATCAAGCTGCCCGCCGGACACTGGTATCAGCAGGTAGAGGCCAGCCGCGGCGCGTTCGGTGTGTATATCGAAAGCGACGGCGAGGGCAAGCCCTTCCAGCACCCGGTGCGCATGCACTTCCAGAGCCCATGCTTCAACCTTGTGGGCGTGGTGGACCTCACCTGCAAGGACAACCTGATTGCCGACCTGATCACCATCACCGCGTCGCTCGACTTCGTGATTCCCGACATCGACCGGTAATTGTTTCTCAAGCACAGATCGGTTATAAATGTGAAAAATACTTGTTCGATAAAGTTGAGAAACAAGTTATATTTTGATAATTATTAAATAAAAAAGATATGTTCGACTTTGGAATAGTCACAAATTGGATTCATGAACTGCTCGGTAACGTGATGCCTGCGTGGGCGGTTACCACAATCGAGTGCGTGCTGGTGGCGGTGGCATTGTTGCTGATGTACACCGTGCTGGCCATGTTTTACATCATGTATGAGCGCTGGGTGTGCGCCTGGTTCCAGTGCCGCCGCGGCCCGCTGCGCGTGGGCCCGTGGGGCTTGTTCCAGATTTTCGCCGACGTAATCAAGATGTTGATTAAGGAGGTGATCGACCTGTGGAACAGCGACCGGCTGCTTCACAAGCTCGCGCCATATTTCGTGTTGATAGCCTCGATGCTGGTGTTCGCGTGTCTGCCGTGGGGCAAGGGCCTTCAGGCCATCGATTTCAATATCGGTGTGTTCTTCATGATGGCGGCCTCGTCGCTCGGCGTGGTGGGTATCCTGCTCGCCGGCTGGTCGAGTAACAGCAAGTATACCCTTATCGGTGCCATGCGCTCCGGTGCGCAGATGATCAGCTACGAGCTCTCGATAGGCATGGCGATGCTCACCATCGTGTGCCTGGCCGGCGATATGAGTGTAAGCGGAATTGTCGCTAAACAGGCCGACGGCTGGTTCCTGTTCAAGGGGCACATTCCGGCCATCATCGCGTTTATCATCTACGTGATTGCCGCCACGGCCGAGACCAACCGCGGCCCGTTCGACCTCCCGGAGGCCGAGCACGAGCTTACGGCGGGTTACCACACCGAGTATTCCGGTATCCACTTCGGCTTCTTCTATCTGGCCGAGTACCTCAACCTGTTCATCGTGAGCGGTATCGCAGCCACCCTGTTCTTGGGCGGCTGGCAGCCGTTGCACATAGGCAACTGGGAGGGCTTCAACCATGTGATGGACTACATCCCGAGCATCGTGTGGTTCCTGGGCAAGTCGATTCTCGTGTCGTTCATCATCATCTGGTTCAAGTGGTCGTTCCCGCGCGTTCGTATCGACCAGATGCTCGCCCTCGAGTGGCGTTACCTGATGCCTATCGGCCTGTTCAACCTGGTGCTGATGGCGGTTCTGGTGAGCCTCAATTGGGTGTGGTGATGATGTAAGATGTAAAATGTAAGATGTAAGATGTCATTCCTTGCACCTTTAAAAAAAGATATAAACAAATAAACAACATACATCTATGGCAGAAAATATAGGAAAAATAACACAGGTGATTGGTCCGGTGGTCGACGTAACATTCGAGGGTGAAGGCAACCAGGTGCCTGAAATCTACACCGGCTTGACTGTGACCCGTGACAACGGCAGCGACCTCATTCTCGAGGTGGAGCAACACATCGGCGAGAACACCGTTCGCTGCGTGGCTATGGACAGCACCGACGGCCTTCAGCGCGGCATTGAGGTCAAGAGTATGAACGGCCCTATCTCGGTGCCTACCGGCGATCAGGTGAAGGGACGTCTGCTTAACGTGATCGGTGAGCCCATCGACCACCTCAAGGCACTTGAAGACAAGGAGCGCCGAGCCATCCATCAGCCTGCGCCCGACTTCAGCGACCTGTCGATTTCGCAGGAAATTCTGTTCACGGGAATCAAGGTGATCGACCTGATCGAGCCGTTCAGCAAGGGCGGTAAGATTGGTCTGTTCGGCGGTGCCGGTGTGGGTAAGACTGTGCTCATCATGGAGCTTATTCACAACATCGCGCAGGGCCACAGCGGCTTCTCGGTGTTCACCGGAGTAGGTGAGCGCACTCGCGAGGGCAACGACCTGCTGCGCGAGATGATCGAGAGCGGTGTGATCCGCTACGGCGACAAGTTCAAGGAGAGCATGGCGGCCGGCGAGTGGAACCTCGATGATGTCGACATGGACGAGGTAGCCAAGAGCCAGGCCACGCTGGTGTTCGGCCAGATGAACGAGCCTCCGGGCGCGCGTCTGCGCGTGGCGCTGAGCGGCCTCACCGTGGCCGAGCAGTTCCGCGACCAAGGTGGTGGCGGCAAGGATATCCTCCTGTTTATGGACAACATCTTCCGCTTCACCCAGGCCGGTAGCGAGGTGTCGGCACTGTTGGGCCGCATGCCGTCGGCTGTGGGTTACCAACCCACGCTTGCCAGCGAGATGGGTGTGCTCCAGGAGCGCATCACCTCCACCAAGAGCGGCAGTATCACCTCGGTTCAGGCGGTGTATGTGCCTGCCGACGACCTTACCGACCCGGCGCCGGCCACGACGTTCAACTTCCTCGACGCAACCACGGTGTTGAGCCGTAAGATCACCGAGCTGGGTATCTATCCGGCCGTCGATCCGCTGGCATCGACCTCGCGCATCATGGACCCGAACATCATCGGCCAGGACCACTACGACACCGCGCAGCGCGTGATTCGTCTGCTGCAGAAGTACAACGAGCTGCAGGACATCATCGCCATCCTCGGTGTGGACGAGCTCAGCGACGAGGACAAACTTGTGGTGTCGCGTGCACGTCGCGCACAGCGCTTCCTCTCGCAGCCCTTCTTCGTGGCCGAGCAGTTCACCGGCGTTCCGGGTGTGATGGTACCGCTGAACGAGACCATCCGCGGCTTCAAGATGATTCTCGACGGCGAAGTGGACGACCTGCCCGAGCAGGCGTTCCTCAACGTGGGCACCATCGACGACGCCATCGCCAAGGGCAAGAAACTTCTCGCTCAAGTGTGATATTAAATAGATTCGATAAAACTATATAGAATGTAGTTTAATACGACTATGAGACTGAAAATTACTCGATATATATTGATGATAATGCTGCTTGCGCTTGGTTCGTCTTGTGGCGAGGAGTCCTCTCCTTCGGTGGAAAGAACTGATTTTGCTTTCGAATATGACTTCGAGGATATGGAAGAACTGGAGTTGAAGGACATGGAAGGAGTTGTATGTAAGTATTTGACCAAGTCGGACCTCATCAGCATCAAACTCACCAAGAACAGACCAGAAGAATTCATAGACTTGTATTATTTGGCTCCTAACAAAGGCAATATTATATATGTAAAGGTGGATGAAAGTTTTTTAAGCAAACACTATAGCGGAGAAGTAATCCACTTTGACATCGTGTCGTTTAAGAAAGCCAATATTTCCAAAATTTTGGAGAATCCCGACTGGCTTTGTGTAATTAGAATGTAGTTTGTTATCGATTATGAGACTGAAGATTATATCGGCTGAGAAGATTGAGTTCGAGGGCGAGGTGGAGCAGGTGACGCTTCCGGGCGTGATGGGTTCGTTCCAGGTCTTGAACAACCACGCGGCGATAATCGCGGCGCTCACCGTCGGCACAATGAGTTGGTTGGCTGACGGCGAGAAAGCCGAGCGCAAAATTGCCGGCGGCGTGGCCGATGTGAAGGACAACGTGGTGAGCGTGTGTGTCTATTGACGCTCGTTCTCCCCGAAGTGACTGAACGAAATAAGAAACAAAACGAGATATGTTGAAAAAAATATTGACAATCGTAATAGCGGCGGCCATTGTGGCGCTCATAGTGGCGGGATACATCGCCACGGCGCACCATAACTCGCACCACGGCGGCGAAGCTTCGAAGGTCAACCCCAAGGAGATTATCTTCTCGCACCTGGGCGACGCCTACGGCTGGGAGGTGCCCTTCGACCACACGAAGCGCATCCCGCTGCCGGTAATCGTGCGCTCGCAGAGCGGCTCGTGGCACGTGTTCATGTCGTCACGGCTCGACAACGGCCAGAGCTACGAGGGCTTCCGCATCGCCTCCGACGGCGACCACAACGGCAAGATTGTGGAAGACGTGGGCGGCGAGGAATACCGTCCGTGGGACTTCTCGATTACGAAGAACGTGGCCGGCATCTTCATCGCCGCGATTGTGGTGATTCTGGTGCTCGGAGCGCTCAGGCGCTGGTACGTGAAGAACGGCATGAAGGCGCCGCGCGGTGGCATGGGCTTCCTCGAGCTCATCGTGGAGTTTGTCTACACCGACACCGTGGTGCCCATCCTGGGCAAGGACTCGCGCAAGTACGGTCCGTACCTGCTCACGGCGTTCTTCTTCATCCTCACGATGAACCTGCTGGGACTGATGGTGATCTTCCCGGGCGGTGCGAACCTCACCGGCAACCTTGCCGTGACCGGCGTGCTCGCCATCGCAACGTTCCTGATTACCAATATCACGGGCACGAAGCATTACTGGAAGGACATCTTCTGGCCCGATGTGCCAGTGGCGCTGAAATTCCCGGTGCCGATGATGCCGCTGATCGAGTTCCTCGGTATCCTCACCAAGCCTTTGGCCCTGATGGTCCGTCTCTTTGCCAACATGCTCGGCGGACACATGGTGGTCATCGTGCTGGTGCTGTTGACCTTCATCGGCTACGAGATGACGCAGTCGGCGGCAGCTGCCGGCGGCATCGGTGTGGTGTCGGTGTTGCTGACGTTGTTCATGCTCCTGCTCGACACACTTATCAGTTTCATCCAGGCCTATGTGTTCACCCTGCTGTCGACCATCTTCATCTCGATGGCTCACGAGGGCGGCCACGCCGAGCCTGCCGAGGTGAAAAAACAATAACGACGAAAACAAAAACAAAATAATAACAAATAAAACTTTAGAACTATGTTAAGTATGATTTTAGCTTTAGAGGCACTCGCAGCACTGGGTGCATGTGTAGGCGCTGGTATCGCAGCAATCGCAGCAGGTATCGGTATTGGTAAAATTGGTGGCTCGGCCATGGAGTCGATTGCCCGTCAGCCTGAGTCGACCGGCGACATCCGCAGTAACATGATTGTGATTGCCGCTCTTATCGAGGGCGTCGCCCTGATTGCGCTTGTGGTGTGCATCCTTTCGATGTTCTTATAATATTAAGGCATACCCGCTTTTTACAAATTCTAAAACGAGAGAATTAAATGGAACTGTTCAAGCCTGAATTTGGATTGGTGTTCTGGATGTTTGTGGCATTCGTGCTGCTCTTCCTCATCCTTGCCAAATGGGCCTGGCCCGTGATCATCAAAATGATGGAGGAACGGGGCGAGCTCATCGACAAGGGTGTGGCCTATGCGCAGGAAGCGAAGTCGCAACTCGAAAATGCCAATGACGAGGCACGCCGCATCGTGGCCGACGCCCAGCGTCAGCAGGCCGACATCCTTCGCGAGGCAGCGAAGATGAAGACCGAAATCATCGACCAGGCGCGCGCCGATGCCGCTGTCGAGGCCAAGAAGGTGACCGACGCGGCACAAGTCACGATTGACCAGGCACGCAAGGAGAGCGAGCACCAGCTGCGCCAGGAGGTGAACACCTACGCGCTGATGATAGCCGAGCAAGTCTTGCGCAAGAACATGCAAGACGACAAGGCTCAGCGCGAACTCGTGGACCAGCTCCTGACCGAGGTAGAGAACAAAAACTAAGCATCAGCACATGAATGACGGACTGATTCCCAACCGATATGCCAAGGCGTTGCTCAAACTCGCGCTCGAGCGTGGCGACGAGGCCGCGGTCTACGACCAAATGAAGCAGCTCGACGCAAGCTACGGCCTGGAGTCGGAATTGCGCAAGGCTGTTGCCAACCCGTTTGTGGGAGTGGCCGAGAAGTCGCGTCTGCTGTGTGCGGCGTCAGGTGCCGGCGAGCAGAGTTCCGCGGCGCGCTTCTTCCCTCTGGTCATCAAGAACAACCGCGCGGAGTTCATGCGTGCCATCGCGCTGAGCTATGTGAAGCTCTACCGCGAGCGCAACGGCATAGCTCGCGTCGAGGTGGTCACGGCCACCGAGATGGACCAGAATGTGGTCGACAACATCATGGCCGTGGTGAAACGTCAGCTCAGCAGCAAGACGCTCGAAATGAGTCATCGCGTCGACTCGTCGCTTATCGGCGGCTTTACCGTAAACGTCGACTCCATGGTACTCGACGCCTCGGTGAAAAATCAATTAGAAAAATTGCGTTTAAAACTCCTAAGTTAATTTAAACGAGATGATTAATCCAAGTGAAATTTCCGACATACTGAAACAACAACTGAGCGACGTAAAGCAGTCGGTGTCGTTCGAGGAGGTGGGCACGGTGCTCGAAGTGGGCGACGGTGTGGCACACGTCTACGGTCTGGAGAATGTCGAGGCCAACGAACTCGTTGAGTTCGACAACGGTGTCACTGGCGTGGCCATGAACCTCGAGGAGAGCAACGTCGGTGTAATCCTTATGGACAAGGTCGACAGCGTTTCCGAGGGCATGAACGTGCGCCGCACGGGGCAAATCGCGTCGATTCCGGTGGGCGAGGGTCTGCTGGGCCGTGTAATCAACGTATTGGGCGAGCCTATCGACGGCAAAGGACCCATCGAAGGCGAACTCATACGTCTGCCGCTGGAACGCAAGGCACCCGGTGTGATTTTCCGCCAGCCGGTGAACCAGCCGCTACAGACGGGTTTGAAGGCCATCGACTCGATGATACCCATCGGCCGCGGCCAGCGCGAGCTCATTATCGGTGACCGCCAGATTGGCAAGACCGCCATCGCCGTCGATACCATCATCAACCAGAAAGAAAGTTTCGAAGATGGCGATCCGGTGTATTGCATCTATGTGGCAATCGGGCAGAAAGCCTCGACCGTGGCCTCGCTCGTCAACCAGCTCACCAAAAACGGCGCCATGCCTTACAGCGTGGTGATTGCCGCTACGGCATCCGACTCTGCCGCCATGCGCTATTACGCACCGTTTGCCGGTGCCGCCATCGGTGAGTATTTCCGCGACACGGGCCGCGATGCGTTGGTGGTTTACGACGACCTGTCGAAGCAGGCTGTGGCCTACCGCGAGCTGTCGCTTATCCTGAAGCGTCCGTCGGGCCGTGAGGCATATCCCGGCGACATCTTCTACCTGCATAGCCGTCTGCTCGAGCGCGCGGCGAAAATCAACGAGAGCCAGAAGGTGGCCGAGTCGATGAACGACCTTCCCGAGGTGCTCAAAGGCAAGGTGAAGGGTGGCGGTTCGCTTACCGCGCTTCCCATCATCGAGACGCAGGCCGGCGACGTGAGTGCATATATCCCGACCAACGTGATTTCGATTACCGACGGCCAGATTTACCTCGAAACGGCACTGTTCAACAACGGTATCCGTCCGGCGGTGAACGTCGGTATCTCGGTGTCGCGTGTGGGCGGTAACGCGCAGATAAAGTGTATGAAGAAGGTGGCTGGTACGCTGAAGATTGCCCAGGCACAGTTCCGCGAGCTCGAGTCGTTCACCAAGTTCGGTGGTGACATCGATCCTGTGACTGCGCGCACCATCGACACTGGCCGCAAAAACGAGCGACTGCTCGTGCAGCCGCAATATCGTCCAGTGCCCGTCGAGGAACAGGTGGCCGTGATTTACTGCGGTGTGCAGGGTCTGCTCGAGAAAGTGCCGCTTGACAAGGTGGCTGAGTTTGAGGACCTCTTCATCCAGTATCTGCACGCTAAGCATCAGACCGACGTTCTCGACGTCCTTGCCTCGGGCAAGATTGACGACGATGTTATGGCCAAGCTCAAGGCCGCTGCCGGTGAGATTGCCGGAAAATATGAATAATATACAGCATTTCAACTGATAATGGCAACATTACGTGAACTGAAAGGAAGAATTGGCTCGGTGGCGTCGACACAGAAGACCACCAGCGCCATGAAGATGATTTCGTCGGCGAAAATGCACAAGGCAACGCAACAATTGCAGCGCCTCTCGCCGTACCGCTCCATGGTGCAGGGCGTACTCGCACACCTGCTGCAGACGGGTGTCGAGTTCTCATCGCCGCTGATTGCCGACCGCGAGGTGAAACGGCTGGCGATGGTGGTCTACGGCTCGGACGACGGCCTGTGTGGCGCATTCAACATCAACATCTTCAAGCAGTTGCTCGCTTTGGTGAAAGACCATCGCGAGAAACTGGGCGCCAGTGTGAAGCTGACCGTGATTCCCGTCGGCAAAAAAATCACCAAAGCGGTGGTGAAAGTGGGGAAGGAGCTTGGTCTCGAGATCAAGAGTGTGGAATCGATGCACACGCGCTCCACAGCCGATGAGCTGCACGACTTCACCGAGATGCTCCGCCAGGGGTTTGTCGACGGCATATACGACCGTGTCGACATGGTGTATATGCGTTTCCACTCCACGAGCAGGCAAAGGTTGCAGACCGATACCTTGCTGCCGGTGAGCGCCGACGCGCTCGCCGCCGAAGCCAGCCGTGCCGAGGCCAATGCCCCTTGCTTATTCGAGCCCGATGCCAATACAATCTTCTCCAGTGTGTTGCCGCTGTATCTGCGCGCAATGATGCAGGATGTGTTCACACATAGCGCGGCCAGCGAACAAGCCGCTCGCGTGATGGCGATGCAGACCGCCAGCGACAATGCCGCCGAGCTGCTCGAAGAACTCAACCTCGAATACAACAAACTCCGTCAGGCCAGCATCACCACCGAGCTGCTCGACATTGTCGGCGGCCAGGTGGAACGATAAGCCCCACGCATAAACGATATAAGACGAAACCGATAATAAATTGAAAATATGAACATTATAGAGTATTTCTCTTCACTATTCAAGGGCGCGCATAGCCTGATAAAGGGTATGGAGGTGACTGGAAAAGAGCTGGTGACGAAGAAAGTCACCGAGCAGTACCCCGAGAACCGCGCCACGCTGGAGATTCCGCCGCGTTTCCGCGCAACACTCCAGTTTGTCTACGACGACGAGGGCTACCATAAGTGTACGGCTTGCCGCACATGCGAGCGTAACTGTCCCAACGGCACGATCACCATCACTACGCGTATGGAAGAGCAGCCCGACGGAAAGAAGAAAATGAAGCTCGAGAAGTATATTTACGACTTGGGCAGCTGCACGTTCTGCGACCTGTGTGTTACCTCGTGTCCGTTCAAGGCCATCGAGTTCAGCAACGATTTCGAGCAGGCTGTGTTCCGTCGCGAGTCGCTGGTCAAGCAACTCAACTACCTGCCCGAGAAGGGCAACCGGCCCAAGCCGGTGGTGGCTAAACCGGCGGTGGCCAAGCCTGTGGCAGCGAAGCCCGCTGAAGAGAAAGCACCGGCCGCCGAAGAGAAGCAACTGCTCAAAGGCGACGAAACCACTAACCCCGCAAAAGAATAAACGACAATATGGAAAATCTCGGATTCAACATTATGTATGTGGTGATTGCGATCGTAATCGTCGTGTGCTCGGTGCTCACGGTCACCACGAAGAAGATTCTACGCAGCGCTACCTATCTGCTGTTTGTGCTGCTGGCAACGGCCATGATTTATTTCCAGCTGGGCTACGAGTTTCTTGGCGCGACACAAATCGCGGTATATGCCGGTGGTATAGTGATTCTGTTCGTATTCGCTATCCTGCTCACGCAGAAGCCCGGCAACGATGCCGAGCCGCTGAGTTCTCACAAGCGTGTGCTGGGCCTCACGGCCTCGATTTTGGGTGCCGGAGCGTGCATCTATGCGCTGATTGCTCACGGCAGTTTTGTGGCGAAGACATTCACCAGTGAGGGTAAGTTCGATATGAATGATCTGGGCCACGCCCTGCTGGGCAGCGGCAAGTTGCAGTACCTGCTGCCGTTTGAGGCCATAAGCGTGTTGTTGCTGGCGTGTATCATCGCCGGCATAGTGATAGCTCGCAAGCGTTAAAAACCAACCAAACATCAATCATCGTAAAAAACTGAAAAGATTATGGATATAACATTGCTTATGTATCTCATACCCAGTCTGATAATGTTTGGCTGTGGAGTATACGGGTTCATTACCCGCAAAAACATGATTGCGATATTGATTTCGATAGAGCTGATGCTCAACTCGGCCGATATCAATTTCGCGGTGTTCAACCGCTATCTGTTCCCCGACTACGACGGAATGTTCTTCGCTCTGTTCGCCATCGCCATCGCAGCGGCCGAGACCGCCGTAGCCATCGCGATTATCCTGAACGTGTTCCGTATCGCACGCAAGGTTGACATCAACGACATCACCAAAATGAAATTCTAACAGATTATGCAGTTCAGTTATACTATCTTAGTACTTGCGATACCCCTGCTGATGTTCCTGTTCCTGGGACTGGTGGGAGTGAAAATGCCACGCAAGTTGACAGGCGTGATAGGTGTGCTCGCCATGGGTGTGACCACCGTTATCGCCTATGCCATCGCGTTGACTTATTTCTTCGGCGATGGCCAGGGACAAGTAGTGGATAATGTGCGTCAGGCTGTCACCGTTTTCGACTGGGAATGGCTGTCGTTCTTCAAGGATAAGCTCATCGTGAAGCTCGGCATCCTGCTCGACCCGATTTCGGCCATGATGCTCATTGTGGTGAGCACAGTCTCGTTTATGGTCCACCTCTATAGCTTGGGCTATATGAGCGACCACCACGGCAATCCTGAGAAGGGCTTCCAGCGGTTCTATGCCGACTTGGCGCTGTTTACCTTCTCGATGCTGGGTCTGGTGGTGTCGACCAACATCTTCCAGATGTTCATCTTCTTCGAGATGGTGGGTGTGTCGTCCTATTTGCTCATCGGTTTCTACTATACCGAGCAACCAGCCAACCACGCGAGCAAGAAAGCGTTCATTGTGACGCGCCTTGCCGACCTGTTCTTCCTGCTGGGTATCTTGATTCTCGGTTGGTTTACCGACACCTACGACTTCAAGTCGATGATGGCCAATCCCATGAGTGCTCTCGGCGACACCACGAGCCTGACGTTCATGGGCTGCTCGGTGGCTGCATGGGCGTTGACCTTCATCTTCATTGGCGGCGCTGGTAAGAGTGCGATGTATCCGTTGCACATCTGGCTGCCCGACGCCATGGAGGGCCCGACTCCCGTTTCGGCGCTCATCCACGCCGCGACGATGGTTGTGGCCGGTGTGTTCCTGGTGGCACGAATGTTCCCGCTGTATGTCATCGTGCAGGGTGCGATGGACGTGATTACTGTGGTAGGCGCGTTCACGGCGTTCTATGCCGCGGCCATAGCCTGCGTGCAGAGCGACATCAAGCGCGCGTTGGCGTTCTCGACCATATCGCAGATTGCGTTCATGATGACGTCGCTTGCTGTGAGCACTGCCAACAACCAGCTCATCGGCGGCCATGAGGCTGGCTTGGGCTATATGGCGTCGATGTTCCACCTGTTCACCCACGCCATGTTCAAGGCATTGCTGTTCCTCTGCGCCGGTGCCATCATCCACGCTGTACACAGCAACGAAAACGACAAGATGCACGGACTGCACAAGTATATGCCCATCACTTCAATCGCGTTCCTCATCGGTTGCCTGGCTATCGCCGGAATACCGCCTTTCGCCGGATTCTTCAGCAAGGACGAGATTCTGGTGGCCTGCTACGAGAAGGGTATCGGTTGGGGCCTCTGGATGAGCATGGTTGCCGGAATGACGGCATTCTACATGTTCCGTATCTATTACCTCATATTCTTCTGGAAGAAACACGAGGTACACGGCGAGCACGAGCCCAAGGATCAGCCCTGGACGATGACGCTGCCGCTGATTATCCTCGCTCTGATATCGTGTGTGGCCGGTTTCGTTCCGTTCGGCGACCTCGTCACCTGGAACGGCCAGGCTCTCGAGACCCATATGAACTGGCCTATTGCCGGCGCCAGCGTGGGTATCGCCCTCGTGGGCATTATCCTGGCTACGGTGATGTACTACAAGGAAAACCCGCTGCCCGATAAGATGAAGAACGCGATGAGCGGTCTGTGGACAGCCGCCTACAAGCGTTTCTACATGGACGAGCTTTACCAGTTCATTACCCACAAGATTATCTTCCAGGGTATAAGCAAGGCTATCGCCTGGTTCGACCGCATCATCATCGACGGCTTCTTCAACAAGCTGGCCGACCTTACCGGTGGCGCGTCGTATGCGATACGCAAACTGCAGTCGGGCAATACCCAGACTTATGTGGCGATTTATTTCTTCGGTGCGTTGCTGCTGGCAATAGTCACCGGTGTGATAATAATGTTAATTTGATAAACAACGGTTTCTAACTATAAATGAACTAACGATTATGGAAATTTTCTCGAATCCTCTCATTTATTTCGTTATCATCCCCGTGCTTACGCTCGGTGGATTGGCCCTGACCAACAACAAGGGGCTGAACGCGATTAGAGCCGTTGCCGTCACCGGTGCGGTGGCCCTTGTAGGGCTGGCTTGCTGGCTGGTGTATTACTTCCTTCAGCAGCGCGGCGCGGGCAACACCGCCGAGATGCTGCTGCGCACCGATGTGATGTGGTATGAGCCACTCAACATCAAGTTGGCGCTCGGTGTCGACGGTGTGAGTGTGGTGATGATACTGCTTTCGGCCTTCATCGTGTTTGCGGGCGTATTCGCTTCCTGGAAGATGGATCCGCTGCCCAAGCAGTTCTTCCTGTGGTTCTACCTGCTCTCGAGCGGTGTGTTCGGCTTCTTTATCTCGATTGACCTGTTCACCATGTTCATGTTCTACGAGGTGGCACTTATCCCGATGTACCTGCTCATTGGAGTGTGGGGTAGCGGTAATAAGAACTACTCGGCGATGAAGCTTACGCTGATGCTTATGGGCGGCTCGGCCTTCTTGATGCTCGGCATCATCGGCATCTACTTCCACAGTGGTGACACTCTGACGATGAACATTCTCGACATAGCCAAGAATAACGCCATCCCGCACAACTGGCAGATGTATCTGTTCCCGTTGACCTTCGTCGGCTTCGGTGTGCTGGGTGCAATGTTCCCGTTCCATACATGGTCGCCCGACGGTCACGCCTCGGCGCCTACTGCCGTGTCGATGCTTCACGCCGGTGTGCTGATGAAGCTTGGAGGTTACGGTTGCTTCCGTATCGCCATCTACCTGATGCCGTTCGCGGCTCAGCAGATGGGCTGGATATTCCTCACCTTGACGGGTATCAGTATCGTCTACGGTGCGTTCAGCGCATGTGTGCAGACCGACCTCAAGTATATCAACGCCTATTCATCGGTAAGCCACTGCGGCATGGTGCTCTTCGCCATCCTCATGTTCAACAACACGGCTATGACCGGTGCTGTGATGCAGATGCTTTCGCACGGTCTGATGACGGCCCTGTTCTTTGCCTTGATTGGTATGATTTACGGTCGCACCCACACCCGCGATATCCGCGAGATGGGAGGCTTGATGCAGATTATGCCGTACCTGGGCGTGGGATATGTGATTGCCGGTTTCGCATCGTTGGGTTTGCCGGGATTGAGCGGCTTCGCTGCCGAGATGACGATTTTCGTGGGCTCGTTTGAGCATCAGGATATGTTCCACCGCGTGTTCACCATCGCCGCTACGTCGTCGATTGTCATCACCGCGGTCTATATCCTGCGTGTGGTTGGCAAACTGCTCTATGGCGCTGTGCAGAACGAGCATCACCGCTCGCTCACCGATGCCGACTGGAGCGAGCGCCTGTCGACTGCCACGCTGATACTGTCGGTTGCAATCATCGGTTGCTTCCCCAATTTCTTTATCAACATCATCCGCGACAGCTTCGATCCTGTAGTAAAGGCATTGAGCAGTTTCTGATAACAGTGAATTAAAAAAGACACCAAGATATGAATTTGGATTATTCTCAATTTTTAGTGATGAAGCAAGAGATAGGACTGCTTGCGGTCTTCTTGCTCGTGTTCCTGTACGACACCTTCATGCCGCAGCGCTCGCAACGCCATCTGCCGGTATTCGCCACCGTGCTTATGGGGCTCTACGCCGTGTTTGCGTTTCTGCCAATGTGTGCAGTCGCTGGCACAGCCTTCGGTGAGGGCACTTCGTGGATGTTTGTTCAGGATTCGGCCACGTGGGCGATGAAATGTATCCTCATCGTAGGAACGTTCATCGTGTTGCTTCAGTCGATAAAATGGAGCAACGGTGAGTTCGTGAGTGTTCGCCGCGGCGAGTTCTACGAATTGATACTACTGACGCTGTTCGGCATGATGCTGATGGTGTCGGGCCGTCATTTCCTCGTGTTTATCATCGGTTTGGAAACAGCGTCACTGCCGCTGGCTGCGTTGGCCGCGTTCGAGAAACGCCGCTACGAGAGCCATGAGGCTGCCGCCAAATACATCTTTACGGCCATCTTCTCGTCGGCGATACTGCTGATGGGCCTGTCGTTTGTCTATGGTCTTGGAGGCGGCACACTGTATTTCTCCGACCTGGCCTCGAAGTTCAGCACAAGCAACCATTCGCTGCTGCTGGTACTCGCTCTGGCCTTTGTCATCGCCGGTGTGGGATACAAACTCTCGCTGGTGCCGTTCCACTTGTGGACGGCCGACGTCTACCAAGGAGCGCCAACGATGGTTACCGCCTACCTGAGCGTAATCAGCAAGGGTTCTGCCGCTTTCGCGTTCCTGGTGATTCTGGTTCAGGTGTTTGGCGCCGCTTATTCGCAGGTGTGGGAGTGGATGCTCTATGCCGTGATTGTGATTACTATCACTGTGGGTAACCTGTTCGCGATGCGTCAGCGCAATCTCAAGCGCTTCCTGGCGTTCTCGTCGATTTCTCAGGCCGGTTACATCATGCTCGGCATTATCGCCGTCAATGCGGTGGGCATGTCGTCGATGATGTACTATATTCTGGTCTACATCTTCTCCAACCTGGCAGCTTTCGGTGTTATCGCCGCCGTGGAGCGCCGTTACGACAAGGTGACAATCGACGATTACAACGGCTTGTTCAAGACCAACCCTTGGCTGGCGTTTGTGATGATGCTCGCCATGTTCTCGCTCGGCGGCATTCCTCCGTTCGCCGGCTTCTTCAGCAAGTTCTTCATCTTCGTGGGTGCCGCCAAGACTGGCTCGGTAGCTGTCTATGTGCTGGTGCTTATCGCGTTGATTAATACTATTATCTCGCTCTACTACTACCTGCTCGTGGTCAAGGCAATGTTCATCCGTCAGGACGACTGCTCCATCGAGCGTTTCAAGGTGGCGTGGAACGAGCGTCTGGCTCTTGTGGTGTGTACGGCCGGTATCATCCTTGTGGGACTGATTAGCGCCATCTACAGCAACTTGAGCGCCGTGTCAGAGCAGGCCGACCTGTTCACATGGGTAAAATGACAATTTCGATGATGCTTCCGCCAGCGATGGATGAAGCGTGATTGCTTAACTAATTTAACAGTTATGACATGGGAAGTCCACTTGTGTCGTCATAGCGGCGGCAGGTGGATTTCTCTTTTTTTTCGCGTGAAATTGGTGATATACACAATTTTTTGTAATTTTGCGGTCTAAATATCAGAAATTATGGACAACAAAACATTGGTCGACCGGCTGGCAAAAAACTTGAAGCGGACGAAGAAAGATGTGAATAACCTGCTTGGAGCGTTCACCGCGGTACTCACCGAGAGACTCGGCGAGACCGACGTGGTGGCGGTGCCGGGCTTCGGTAATTTCGAGAGCCGCAAGCGTAACGAACGCGTGGTGGTGATACCCTCGTCGGGGCGCCGCATGCTTGTGCCGCCAAAGATTGTGGTGTCGTTTAAAGTGAGCAACGTGTTGAAAACAAAAATCAAGTGAGGCCATGAACCAGAAGATTTCTTTTCCCGCACTGGTAGCGGCGGTGGCGCAGAGCGCCGGCACGAGCAAACGCATGAGCGAAGTGTTCCTCAAGGAGCTGTTCGCCACTATCTCACAGTCGCTTATCGAAGGCGAGAGCGTGACTGTCAAGAACCTTGGCACTTTCAGCGTCGACAATGTCGAGTCGCGTCGTTCGCGTGACGTCAACACCGGTGCCGACATTGACATACCAGGACATAAGAAAGTGACGTTCACGCCGTCATCGTCACTGGCGAAGGCCGTGAACAAGCCGTTCGAGCAGTTTGAGTCGGTATATCTCGAAGAAGATGTGACCGAGGCCGAGGTCGCAATGCTTGAGGCTGACGAACCGGCGGTAGAACAACCGACTCCGTTAGTCGACATTAAACCTGCTCTCGAAGAGCCTGAAGTGACACCTCCACCTTTTATGCCCGAGCTCGAGCCCGAGCCCGAGCCCGAACCCGCGGAAGAGGATACGCAACTCATAGCGGCTGTCGCTGAGCCAGTTGCAGTTGAACCAGAACCGGAGCCAGAACCAGAACCGGAGCCAGAACCGGAACCAGAACCAGAGCCGGAGCCCACTCCTGTAGAGGCGCCAGTAGCGCAAGCCGAGCCATATAAGCCGGCCGACAAAAGTATGTTCATTAAGGGCATGCTTTCCGGTGCTGCTATTGTGGCGTTGCTCGCGTTGGGCATATGGCTGATCTCGCGCTGCAGCGGCGGTGGGGGAGAGGCACAGCCTGCGTCGCAGGCATCGGTGTCGAGTGCCGTTTCTGAAGTTTCGGTTGCCTCCGAGCCTGAGAAACCCGCTGTAGTTACAGATACCACCACAGCTACGAAATATCTCACCACCATCGCACAAGAGCATTACGGCAACCAGATGTTCTGGGTCTATATCTATCAAGAGAACAAAGACCATCTCGACAGCTACGAGAATATCCCCGTAGGCACCGTGCTGGTGATTCCTCCGGCTGAGAAATACGGCATCGACGCCAACAATCCCGAGAGCGTAAACCGTGCAAGCGCCGAGGCTTTCCGCGTGGCTACCGAGAATAAATGATAATCGCTGTGCGGTTTCAACAATACTGAACAATGAGATGATGCCTTGACATGTATTGAGGCCATATGTGGGGTCTGCCATTTGGCGGACCCTATAATGTGTCTGCCTGTTTCGTCATTAGCACGCATGGCGTGTTGCGATTGACGCAGGCTGATAGAGGATATAACAAGCCATGACAAAAAACGGCAAAAAGCGAAAAAAAATCAAAAAAAAGTGGCTCAAATGCTTGGAGTTGAAAAAAATTCACTAATTTTGTAAGATTTAAGGGCTGTGTAATGGCCCCTTGTTTGGTGTATATTAGAAATAAAGCGTGTTGTAAGCATGCTGTAACTCGGTATGCTACAGCTTATTAAAGAAAATTAAATATTATGCTGAAGAAATTTTTCTTGATTGTATGTGGCTCGTTTGTCGGTGCGTTTCTGGCAATTGTATTTGTAATCATCGCATCGTTGATAATGAGTTTCGGCTTGATGAGCAAAATGGGCGCTCAATCGCGTTCGGTGGATAGTAATTCCATCCTCTATCTACGTCTCGACGGCTCGGTCGACGAGCGTCAGACAGTTGACAATCCCTTCATGACGGCGATGCCTTTCGGCCAAAATGGTCCGACGATTAGTCTGGCCACGTTCAAGAAGTCGCTGGAAATTGCCGCCGATGAGAAGGATATCGTGATGGTGTATCTCGACTGTCGCGGCATCTCGGCCTCACCGGCAAGCCTGCAGCAGATGCGCAAGGCGTTGTCGGACTTCAAGAAGAAAAGCAAGAAGAAAATTTACGCATATGGCGATGAGTCCATCTCGCAGGCCGACTACTATCTGGCCTCGGTGAGCGACAGCATCTTCCTGAACCCTATAGGCTCGGTGTCGATGCACGGTTTCGGCGGCTCGCAGCCCTATTTCAAGGGCCTGCTCGACAAGGTAGGCGTGGAGATGCAGGTGGTGAGAGTGGGTAGCTACAAGAGCGCCGTAGAGCCGTTCATTCTCGAGCACATGAGTCCCGAGAACCGTGAGCAGACCGAGCACTATCTCGGCTCGATTTGGGGCTGCATGCGTGACTCTAGCGCCGCCTCGCGCAAGTTCAAGGCTGAGGAACTCGATCAGTTGGCCGACAGTATGGCCGACTTCCTGTTGCCGAAGGAATTGATCAGCAAACGTCTGGTCGACAAACTGTGCTACCGTACCCAGTTTGAGGATATACTGCGTAAAATCACAAAGGTCGAAAAGGATGAAGACCTCAAATTGGTCGAGCCCTCCGACCTGGTCACCGACGAGGACGTGATAATCGATAACGGTGGAGATGAAATAGCTGTGCTCTACGCTACAGGCGAGATTGACAGCGGTACCTCTTCGCCAATGTCGACCGGAACCGACATCAACAGCGAGGAACTCGCTAAACAGATACGCGAACTGCAGAACAACGAGGACGTGAAAGGCCTTGTGCTCCGTGTCAACTCGCCCGGCGGCAGCGCTTTCGGCAGCGAGGTGATTTGGAAAGCTCTCGAGGACTTCAAGGCCAGCGGCAAGCCGTTCGCCGTATCGATGGGCGACTACGCCGCTTCAGGTGGCTACTACATCTCTTGTGGCGCCGGGCGCATTTTCGCCGAGCCCACCACCATCACCGGCAGCATCGGTGTGTTTGGCCTTATTCCGAACCTCCAGGGTACCGCACAAGACAAACTTGGTGTGAACTTTGAGGCGGTGAAGACTCATGAGAACTCCGACTTCGGCGGTATATTCCGCCCACTCTCGGAGTATGAGCGCACAAAACTGCAGACCATGGTCAACAACACCTACGACTTGTTCACGAAGCGTTGTGCCGACGGCCGTAATATTAAGCAAGACTCGATCAAGGCCATCGGCCAGGGTCGCGTGTGGGACGGTATCACCGCCAAGAAAATCGGCCTGGTCGACGAGTTCGGTGGCATCGACGCCGCTGTGGCATGGGTGGCCAATAAAGCCGGTCTGAAGAAAGGTAAATATTCAGCCAAGGCATATCCCAATGTCGACACCTCGTTTATGGCCATGTTTGAGCAGATGCAGAACGCAAAGGTGCGCAGCGAGATGCAGCAGCAGATGGGCGTGTTCTACACGACCTATGTTGAGCTGCAGGCCGTGTTGGGCCGCCGCCATGTGCTTTGCCTGATGGATCCCATTGAATTGACATTCTGACACAGCAATGAAGAAATTCGACTTCTCCAAGATATTGAACCGAGAGCAGCGCGAGGCTATCGTCAACGGTATCCTCACCCCGTTCTCGTGGCTCTACGGAGCCGCGGTGGCGGTGCGCAATTTCGCGTTCAAGGTCGGCATATTGAAGCAGGAGAAGTTCGATGTGCCCGTGGTGAGTGTGGGTAACATCACCGTGGGCGGAACCGGCAAGACGCCTCATGTGGAGTATATCGTCGATGCGTTGTGCCGCGACTACAGTATAGCAGTGCTCTCTCGCGGTTATAAACGCGAGACGAAGGGCTTCATCCTTGCCAGCGACAATATCAGTGTCAGCGACCTGGGCGACGAGCCGTACCAGATCTACCACAAGTTCAGAGGTAGGATTACGCTGGCGGTGTGTGAGCGTCGCACCAAGGGCATCCGTGAGTTGCTACGTATCAATCCCGAAATCAATCTCATCCTGCTTGACGATGCTTTCCAGCACCGCTATGTCAAGCCCAAGGTGAATATAGTGCTCGTGGACTACAATAGGCCGCCATTCAACGATAAACTGCTCCCGCTTGGACAGCTGCGTGAGCCGGCCCATCGTATTGTCGATGCCGATATTGTTGTGGTGAGCAAGTGTCCCACCGATATCAAACCAGTGGAAATAAGGATGATGAAGGAGAATCTCGACCTCTTCCCGGCTACGCAGTTGTTTTTCTCCAACATCAAGTATGCTCAGCCTGTGCCGGTGTTCCAGATTGCCAGCCCGGAACTCACCACGTTCAAGTGGATTGAAAGCGACGACCTGCTGCTGGGACTCACCGGCATCGCCAACCACAAGCCGTTCATGCTCTATCTCAAGCAGTTCGGCTCGCGCCTTAAGGTGATTCACTACGATGACCATCACTATTACACACGCGATGATTTCAAGTATATTTTCCGCGTGTTCAAAGAGCTCGAGGGAAAGAAGAAATATGTCATAACAACCGAGAAAGACGCAGTGCGCATTCTCAATAATCCCTATTTCCCGCCTACGATGAGGAAGTACATCTATTATGTGCCCATCAGAGTGGGATTCCTCAACTATGAGGACCGTGACTTCATCACCGAGCTTAAACACAAAATCAAAGAGTAATAATAAAACTAATATAAACTTTTTAACATTAAAAAGCTATGCAACAGGAAATTAATTGGTTAGAAAAGATTCAGGAGACCGCTACCTTTATCAAGGACAAAGTGGGTGAGATGCCCAAGGTCGCAATCATTCTCGGTTCGGGTCTGGGTGACCTGGCCAATAAGATTGACGTGAAGATTGCAATCCCCTACGCCGAAATCCCCAACTTCCCGATTTCAACGGTGGCAGGCCACAAGGGCCAGCTCATCTTCGGCAACCTCGGTGAGAAGTATGTGATGGCCATGCAGGGACGTTTCCACTTCTACGAGGGCTACTCGATGAAGGAGGCTACATTCCCCGTGCGAGTGATGAAGGCTATCGGTGTTGAGACCCTCTTCGTGAGCAATGCCGCCGGCGGCATGAATCCTGACTTCCGTGTGGGTGACGTGATGCTTATCACCGACCACATCAACCTCTTCCCCGACCATCCTCTTCGCGGTAAGAATTACGAGGAACTTGGTCCGCGTTTCCCGGCCATGAACGAGGCTTACAGCCATGAGTTGCTCGACAAAGCACGCAAGATTGCGAAGGACAACAAGATTCGTCTGATGGAGGGTGTGTATGTGGGAACTCAAGGCCCCACCTTCGAGACTCCGAGCGAGTACCGTTTCTTCTATCGCATAGGCGGCGACGCTGTTGGTATGAGTACCGTGCCTGAGGTGATTGTGGCACGCCACATGGATATGCGCTGCTTTGGTCTGAGTGTTATCACCGACCTGGGCGGCGAGGGCATCTACGTAGACGTCTCGCATGAGGAAGTGACGATGGCGGCACAGACAGCCGAGCCCGTCATGACCTTTATTATCACTGAAATGCTGAAGCAAATCTAAACGTTTACAGTAATGACAGAAACTGAAATCTCTACTCTGGGTGAGTTCGGTCTGATCGAAAAACTCACCCAGGGTTTTTCGTCGAAAAATGAGTCGACTCGCCGCGGCGTGGGCGATGACTGCGCTGTGATTGACCATGGCGACAAAAAGACGCTCGTAACCACCGACCTTCTGCTGGAAGGCATACATTTCGACCTTACTTACGTGCCGTTGAAGCATCTGGGCTACAAGGCCGTGGTAGTGAATCTGAGCGATGTCTACGCCATGAACGGTACACCGCGGCAGATTACAGTGTCGCTCGGCATTTCGAAGCGTTTCACGCTTGAGCATATCGCGATGTTGTACCAGGGAATTCAGGCCGCTTGCGATGAGTACGGCGTTGATTTGGTTGGCGGTGACACGTCGGCCTCGGTGACAGGACTGATTATCAGCATCACCTGCCTGGGAGAAGCCGCCGATGAGGAAATCGTATACCGCTCAGGAGCGCACGACACCGACCTGATTTGCGTCAGCGGAGACCTTGGCGCGGCCTACATGGGTCTGCAACTGCTTGAACGCGAACGTGAGGTGAGTATGGGGCAGAAAGACTTCCAGCCCGATTTCGCCGGACGTGAGTATATACTTGAGCGGCAACTCAAACCAGAGGCCCGGCGCGATGTAGTGGAGGAAATGCGTCGTTTGGGCATCCGTCCCACCGCTATGATCGACATCAGCGACGGACTCTCCAGCGAACTGCTTCACATCGCCAAGCAGAGCGGCACAGGATGCCGCGTTTATGAGGAACGCATCCCCATCGACTATCAGACCGCAGTCATGGCCGAAGAGTTGAATATGAACCTCGTAACGGCTGCTATGAACGGCGGCGAGGACTACGAACTGCTGTTCACCGTGCCGTTGGCTCAACACGAGTTGGTGGAGCAGATGAAGACAGCCCGCATCATAGGCCACGTCACCAAGCCGGAACTTGGCAACTGCCTTATCACGCGTGACGGCGCCGAACTCGAAATCCGCGCCCAAGGCTGGAACGCATTTTAAAGAATAAAAAATCAAAAATGAACAATTCTCCCTCGCCTATTGCCCTGAAAAAGGTTTTAGTGTTAGCCATTTAAACGGAATTTCAAAATGCTATGATTAATCATCGATGAGTTATCCCTTAGGAGTCAGGATGGTGACCGAAGCTTGTTAGCCTGAATCGCTCTTAGTGGCCGTGATCGTCAAGGCGGTTGTTCCAGAGGTAGCGCTGGGTCTCTCGTGCAGCAACACCGCTGAGCAAGAGCAGTGCAACGAGGTTGGGGATGGCCATCAGAGCGTTCATGCAGTCGGCAAACATCCAAACCACCGAGAGATTGACTACGGCGCCCACGAAGACCATGACGATGTAAATCATGCGGTAGACCACAATCGAGCGTTTGCCGGCCAGATATTCCATGGCTTTCTCACCGTAGTAGCACCAACCGAGGATGGTGCTGAAAGTAAACGTTGCCAGGGCGAATGTAAGCAATGGAGCGCCTATGTAGGGAATCTTATTGAATGCGGCACGTGTGAGTGATGCCCCGTCGTTGTAAGTGATGTCGGGGAAGGCAAGGATGCTGCTGACGATTACCAATCCGGTCAGGGCGCACACCACAACGGTGTCCCAGAACGTTCCGGTGGATGACACCAGCGCCTGGCGCACGGGGTTGCGCGTCTGTGCGGCAGCGGCAACGATGGGCGCTGAGCCGAGTCCAGCCTCGTTGCTGAACAAGCCTCTCGCCATGCCCATGCGCATCGTCATAATGAGTGTGCCTCCCACAAATCCGCCTCCGGCGGCAGCGGGATTGAACGCTGATTCGCATATGAGTTTCACGGCGCCCCATAGGAAGGCGTGGTTCACCCAAAGGATATAAGCGCATCCGAGCACATAAAACAGAGCCATGAACGGCACCAGGGCGCCGCATACGCGTGCTATACTCTTCACGCCGCCGATAACCACGGCGGCCGTAAGGGCCGTTACCACGGCACCTACGATCCAAGCCGGTATGTTGTAAGAGTCGCTCATTACCGTAGCGATGGCGTTACTCTGTACTGTGTTGCCGATTCCGAAGGCCGCCAGTGCTGTGAATAGGGCGAAGAGTACGGCAAGCCATTTCATTTTCAGTCCGCGCTCGAGGGCATACATGGGTCCGCCGAGCATTTTTCCGTCGGAAGTGCGCACGCGGTATTTGATTGCCAGCAAACCTTCGGTATATTTGGTGGCCATGCCGAACACACCCATCAGCCAGCACCATAGCACGGCGCCGGGCCCGCCCAGAGCGATGGCGGTAGCCACACCCACCACGTTGCCGGTGCCAATGGTCGCCGCCAACGCGGTGGCCAACGCACCAAACTGCGAGACATCGCCAGTGCTGTCCTTGTCGCGTGTTACCGACAGGCGTATGGCAGTAAATAGCCGTCGTTGAGGCACTTTCAGCCGGAAGGTGAGAAACAGGTGCGTGCCGAAAAGCAGGATGATCATGGGATAGCCCCACAGCCAGTCGGCGGCTTGTTTTAAAATGTATTCGATGGTTTGCATAGGGTTAAATGAGGGTGGCGTGTCGAGCCGTTACGGGTTCGTTGACAAAGACCGAGGCCAGTTCGGAGAAACGTGTGGCGTCCTCGGTGGTGAAATAGTCGCAGGAGGCGCCGCGTGTGAGACGGCTCTCAATTTCGGGGTGACGCTTAAGATAGTCGGCAAGACTCTCGGCCACGATGGGGCCTTGAGAAATCACCGTGACGCCAGCGGGCATATAGCGATGGATTTTGTCGATGAGATGCGGGTAATGGGTGCACCCCAGAATCACGGTATCGATATCGGGACAGCGCTCCATGAGGGCGTCGCAGTCCTTTTTCACGAAATAGTCGGCGCCGTCACCGTCGCTCTCCCGGTTCTCAACCAAAGGCACCCACATGGGACAAGCGTGGCCGAAAACCTCGATGTCGTGGCCGTACATCTTTACGATTTCGATGTTATAGCTTTCGCTCTTGATTGTGCCGGGTGTGCCGAACACACCCACTTTCCCTGTTCGCGTAAGGCTTCCTACGGCTTCTACGGTGGGGCGTATAACGCCCAGCACGCGGCGAGTGGAGTCGAGTCGGGGCAAGTCGTTCTGCTGGATGGTGCGTAAAGCTTTTGCCGACGCTGTGTTACAAGCCAGAATCACCAGCGGACAACCCTGCCGGAAGAAATGTTCAACGGCCTGAAGCGTGAACTCATAAACGAGTGAGAACGAGCGCACACCGTAAGGCGCACGGGCATTGTCACCCAGAAATAGGTAGTCGTATTGCGGCAGCTTCGCTCGAATCTCGCGCAGTATCGACAGACCGCCAAATCCGCTGTCGAACACACCGATGGGTCCGCTGATGGTATCGTTCATAGTGGTAATCGTTTGTTTCAGGCCACAAAGATACGAAAAATAAATTAATAACGAATAATGCACAATGAAAAAACTCCCTCGACGATGGTTGTCGGGGGAGAAGAGTATGATATCATTAAGCCTTTTGTGGCCGGAGTTATTTGCGGGTCATGCGGCGTTTGCCGTTAGCGGGCTTTGCCTGTTTGGCGGGTTTGCTCTGCTGAAGACCAGTGCGGATATTTTCGATGATGGCCTTCGACGAGTAGGTGGCGCCTGTTGCGATGTCGGGCTTTAATGCAATAGCCTGTTCGATGGTCTTTCCAATATACTGTGGGAAGATTTTCTCGGCGGCGCGGTTGAAATATTTAGGAGTCTCGTTGTTGGGCAGGGCCTCGATATTGGTGATTTTTCCTCCGCTGATGGTGATGTTGAGCGGTGTCGGGCCGTTGTAGCCTATGATTTTCTTCGCTATCTCGCCGGTGTAGACCACCTGCGGCTTGCCGGAAGTGCTGGCCATGCGTCCTTTGGCATTTGCCGTCGATGCCGGTAAAATCATCAATGCTGCCGCCGTGGCCACTGTCATGGAATAATAGAGTATGTGTTTAATCTTCATTATGTTATGTGTTTTATAGTTGTCTTATTTCACTGCAAAGGTAGGCTTTTTACAGCCAAATTGTGCCAAAAAAGTTGTTAAATATAATAAACAACCCGACTTTTTGACTACATGTGTGCGAAAAGGTTTAATGGAAAGAGTCGCTATAGGTATTGGGTAGGCATTGGTACGTTATTGGTGTGCTGGAAGTGAGAATTTTTCCTTTTTCATTTTTGTTTTTTCATTTTTTTTGTACCTTTGTGGCGTTAGAAAGAGTATATTGTAAATGAAAGAAGATATATCGCAATGTATTAAAGTCTTACGCGCCGGTGGCCTGATTCTTTACCCCACCGATACCATATGGGGAATTGGTTGTGACGCCACCAACAGCGAGGCTGTGCGACGTGTGTACGAGCTCAAACGTCGCGCCGATTCGAAAGCGATGATTGTGCTGCTCGACTCGGTGGAGCATCTCGATCACTATGTGGTTGACGTGCCTGAGATGGCCCGTGAACTTTTCGAGGTAGCGGTGACTCCGCTCACGCTTATTATGGACGGCGCCTACAATGTGTCGCGCGAGTTGTTGGGCGAGAACGATTCTCTGGGTGTTCGCATTCCGCATGACGTGTTCTGTCAACGGCTATGCAGCGCTCTGGGACGTCCACTGGTGTCGACGAGCGCCAATGTGAGCGGTGAACCTTCGCCGTCGACGTTCGCCGAGATTCCCGACATCATCAAACAGGGCGTTGACTATATAGCTGAGCATCGTCGTGACGATGCCACGGCGCATACGTCGTCCAACATCATCAAACTCAACGGCGACGGAACATTCAAGATAATCAGATAACAATCATCCAAGAAATAATGATAAGCGCAACCAAACAGAGGATGAAATATATGGTGGCCGACTATGTGGCCTCCAACTTTGCTTGGTTCGCTTACAACGGCATACGCTGGGCCATGGGCGGAGTACAGGGTTTCACGTCGATGTCGGCCAAATCGTTTTTCTTGAGCGGGAACGTGCTTATGGGGCAGCTTTTGTTCCCTTTGGCGATGATGGTGGCCTATTATCTTTCGGGCTACTACAACATCGTGTTCCGCAAGTCGCGCCTTCAGGAGCTTCTTACAACGGCAAGCAGCGCGTTCGTCAACAGTTTAGGTATATTCTTCGTGGCATTGTTGAACGAC
>JBGUHM010000133.1:0-6430 GCA_045112115.1 Sodaliphilus sp.
ACGATGCCTAACCCCGACGACATTCCTCTGCTCGAAACTGAGCCCGAGAAAGTCCGCGCCGTGGCCTACGACTTTGTCTGCAACGGCATCGAGGTCGGCGGAGGAAGCCTACGTATCCACGACGGAAAACTCCAGCAGAAGATGTTCCAGATTCTGGGCTTCACTCCTGAAAGAGCCAACGCTCAGTTCGGATTCCTCATCAATGCATTCCGTTACGGCGCTCCGCCCCACGCTGGTCTGGCCTTCGGACTCGACCGCTTCGTGGCAATCATGGCCGGACTCGACAGCATACGCGACTGCATAGCCTTCCCGAAAAACAACAGCGGACGTGACGTGATGCTCGATGCTCCGAGCGAGCTCGAACCGGGCCAGTTGGAAGAACTGAACCTCAAAGTAGACTTAAAGCATGAAAATAAGTGAGATAATCGACGCTCTCGAATTTTACGCTCCCCTCGACTTGCAGGAGGAATGGGACAACTCGGGAATACAGGTGGGTAACCCTGACGACGATGTGAAGGGGGTACTGCTCTGCACCGACGTGACCGAGGACATCGTCGCCGAAGCTATCGAGCGTGGCGCCAACCTCGTGATATCGCATCATCCGCTGCTGTTCACGCCGCTGAAGAAAATCGCCGGACGCAACTACATCGAGCGCATAGTGGCAACTGCCATCAAACGCGACATAACCATTTATGCAGCTCACACCAACATGGACAGCGCAGTCGGAGGTGTGAACTACAAGATGGCCGAAAAGCTGCGTCTGACAAATATCCAGCGGTTCGAAGGCGGAATTGGCGTAGTGGGCGACCTCGACCGACCAGAGAGCGCGCGACGTTTCCTCGAAAGGCTGAAAACCACATTTGAGGTCAACACCGTGCGCTACAGCGGAGGCATTGACGATGTAACCGTCACCCGCGTGGCCATGTGCGGCGGCTCTGGTTCGTTCCTCAAGAACGAGGCCATTGCCAAGGGCGCTCAGGTGTTCATCACCGGCGACTGTAAGTACCACGAATTTATGAACGACGAAGACCGGATTATCCTCGCTGATATCGGTCACTGGGAGAGCGAACATTTCACAAAAGAGATTTTTCTTGCTGTTATTAAGGAAAAAAATCCTACCTTTGCAGTCGATTTCGCTCGCAACGAGCGAAATCAAGTAAACTATCTATAACATTTTCAATATTTTATGGCAACAAAACTTGAAAAAGAACTGACAGTGGAAGAGCGTCTGGAAGCGCTCTACAAACTCCAAACAATCCTTTCCGACATCGACCGTATCCGCACTCTTCGCGGTGAACTGCCACTCGAGGTGCAAGACCTTGAGGACGAGGTGGAGGGTCTGACAACGCGTATCAGCAACCTCAACGAGGACGTCACGCAACTCTCCGACACCATCCGCAAGCAGAATACGGCAATCGACCAGGCACGTGCGCTTATCGACAAGTATACCGCCGACCAGGACAACGTGAGAAACAACCGCGAGTTCGACTTCCTCACCAAAGAGATTGAGTATCAGAAACTCAACATCGAACTGGCAGAGAAGAAAATCAACGAGGCAGGTCGACAAATCGACAATGTCAACAACAACATCGCCACAGCTAAGGAGCAACTCGAAGAAAAAGAGCACATCCTCGACGAGAAGAAGAGCGAGCTCGACGAAATCATCAACGAGACTCGTCAGGACGAGGAGAAACTGCGCGACAAGGCAAAACGCATCGAGAACAAACTCACCGCAGCCGACCCGCGTCTGCTCAACGCATTCAAGCGTATACGCAAGAACGCACGAAACGGTCTCGGTGTGGTGTATGTACAGCGCGATGCATGCGGCGGCTGCTTCAACCGCATCCCGCCTCAACGCCAGATGGAGATCAAGATGAAGAAGAAAATCATCGTCTGTGAATACTGCGGACGCATCCTCATCGATCCCGCCATCGCCGGCATCAAGGAGGAAAAGAAAGAGGTAAAGAAGGAGTCGCGACGCACACGCCGCGCAACAAAGGCCTGACGACCTCAACTCCTTATCGCCACTGCCATAAAGTAGAATATAACACAAAAGTTATAGAGCCAACTGGAAGCGTGGAGCAACCCGAGACAGCTCGGGCGGCTTCACGTTTCGCTTTAACGGCCCACGGGGCACAGTAATAGTACTTGCCGGATGAATAGCGTCGGGAATTCGCCGGTAACATTTTTTTTACCCAAAAAACTCGCTGTTTCCAATAAAAGTTGTAACTTTGCGCCAAAATTATTTTAAACATACCTTTTAAAACTATGTCAGAAACAATTAAAGCAAAACTTAACGACTCGGCTGCAATGCGGTGGACCGCGCTGCTGCTGTTGGCGCTGGCGATGTTCTGCAGTTACATCTTCATGGACATCCTCTCGCCTATCAAAGACCTTATGCAATCAACGCGTGGATGGGATTCAACAGCCTTTGGCACCATGCAGGGCTCGGAGACATTCCTCAACGTGTTCATCTTTTTCCTTATCATTGCGGGTATCATCCTCGACAAACTGGGAGTGCGATTCACGGCAATCCTCTCAGGTGCGGTGATGCTTATCGGTGCATTGATTAAGTGGTATGCCGTCGACGACAGCTTCGTCGGTAGCGGCATGGAGACTTGGTTCAACAACCATCTGAACTACATTCCGGGGTTCGACGAACTCGGCGTGTCGCCATTCTACAAGGGAATGCCGGCAAGCGCCAAGGTTGCGGCCGTGGGCTTCATGATCTTCGGCTGCGGCGTCGAGATGGCTGGTATCACCGTTTCCCGCGGTATCGTCAAGTGGTTCAAGGGCAAGGAAATGGCTCTGGCTATGGGTTCAGAGATGGCTCTGGCACGTCTTGGTGTCGCCACCTGTATGATTTTCTCTCCGCTGTTCGCCAAGATGGGCGGCAATATCAACGTGTCGCGCTCGGTTGCATTCGGCGTTGTGCTGCTTATGATTGCGCTGATCATGTTTATCGTTTACTTCTTCATGGACCGCAAGCTCGACGCTCAAGGTGCCGAGGAGGAGAAAGACGATCCGTTCAAGATTGGCGACATCGGCAAGATTCTCAGCAGCGGCGGCTTCTGGCTCGTGGCTCTGCTCTGCGTGCTCTACTACTCGGCTATCTTCCCCTTCCAGAAGTATGCCGTCAACATGCTGCAGTGCAACATCTCGTTTGTCGAACCAGCCAAGGACAGCATCTGGGCCAGCGACAGCATCACTTATATCCAGTACATCATCATGCTGGTTGTGGCTGCGGCTTCGTTCGCCAGTAACTTCACTAAGAAAAAACCGGTTAAGATCGCATTGGTATTGATTGCCGTCATCTTCCTCATCGGTTACTGCTACATCGGTTACATGCGTCAGAGCGCCGAGGCCGTCTTCGCAGTGTTCCCGCTGCTGGCCGTAGGTATCACGCCTGTGCTCGGCAACTATATCGACCATAAGGGCAAAGCCGCGTCGATGCTCGTGCTCGGCTCTTTGCTGCTTATCGCCTGCCACCTCACATTTGCCTTCATCCTGCCGATGTTCAAGGGCAGCGACGTGAGCGGTATCATTGTGGCCTACATCACCATCCTCGTGCTGGGCGCTTCATTCTCGCTCGTTCCCGCTTCCCTCTGGCCCAGCGTTCCCAAGCTGGTTGACTCGAAGGTTATCGGTTCGGCTTACGCTCTGATATTCTGGATTCAGAACATCGGTCTGTGGCTGTTCCCGCTGCTGATTGGCAAATTGCTCGACAAGACCAATCCCCAGATTACTGAAGCTTTGAAAGCCGGCACCATGGACGCCGAAACTGCCGCCACGTCTTACGACTACACCTGGCCGCTGGTGATGCTCGCATCGCTGGGTGTGGCTGCACTGTTCATAGGCTTCATCCTCAAGGTGGTCGACAAGAAGAAAAACCTCGGTCTTGAACTTCCCAACATCGAAAAGAAAGAGGAAGAGACCGTCGAGGCATAAACCATTCAATTCACATTACTGGCGGGAGGAGCGGCTGCTCTTCCCGCTTTTTTCACCGCCTGTTCCGTATGTTCGGTATGTCGCGTTGACAACGCGACATTTTCCAACTTACATTTTCCAACTTACATTATTTTTTGTACTTTTGCAGCCAAAATACAGTATACTATGAAAAAAATGACCAAGACCAACGCGGCGCGGCGATGGTTGGTGCTGGGCCTGGTGTCGGCAACGATGATGATGGGCTATATAGTGGCAAAGCAGATGTCGCCGTTGCAGTATTTCCTGGAACTGCCCGCCTCCGGAGGAGGCATGGGATGGACAAGCGGCGAGTTCGGCATCCTGGCGGGCTCGCGAGGTTTCTTCAACGTGTTCCTGCTCATGCTCTTTGTGGGCGGCATAATCCTCGACCGCACAGGTGTGCGCTTTGCCGGAGTGCTTTCATGCGTGCTCATGCTGGGGGGAACTGCCATCGATTACTATGCCATCGCATTCATGGATCCGTCCCACGTGGTGGACATCAATCTGCAGTGGCTGGGCTATAGCGCGCCCACCATCAAACTTCAAGTGCTTATCGCGGCTATGGGATTTGCAACCTTTGGCGTAGGATATGAGTTGTGTGGCATCACGGTGTCGAAGGTCGTCGTCAAGTGGTTCACCGGTAAGGAGATGGCTCTGGCAATGGGCATACAGGTGGCTTTGGCGCGTTTGGGCACAGGTTTGGCCCTCTCGGCGGCTCCTCCTCTTGCCAAGTACTTCACACTCAGCACCCCCATCCTCATCGGCCTATTTGCCGTCGGTGTGGGACTGATCATCTACTTAATCTACTGCACAATGGACAGCCGTGCCGATAGCCTGTCAGAGGCCGAGACTCAAGACGAAGAGAAGTTCCACTTCAAGGACATGGCCTCCACAATGCGGAATCCGGGGTTTTGGCTCATTACCTTCCTGTGCCTGCTCTATTATTCAGCACTATATCCCTTCCTCGACTTCGCAACCAAAATGATGATTGCCAAGTATGGCGTGGAGCCGTCGATAGCGGGCAACATACCCGCCATACTGCCATACACCTCTATTGTGCTCACTCCGCTCTTCGGAGGAATGTACGACAAAATTGGCAAGGGCGCCACTATTATGATAATAGGAACAGCGATGCTCACATTGGTGCTCATGGTCTTCGCCCTGCCGCTAAACAGCAGCGCGTTAGCCATCACGCTCATGCTCATCCTGGGTATCGCGTTTTCACTGCTCCCGAGCGTGCTGTGGCCTGCCGTGCCGAAGATTGTGCCAATGAAGCAACTCGGAACCGCCTACTCCATCATCTACTATATCCAGAACATCGGACTCATGCTGATTCCTATCATTATAGGAGGCGTGCTTGAGCGAAACACAGTGGGCGAACACGTCGATTACACTCAGGCAATGTGGATATTCACAGGCATTGGCATAGCTGCTGTTATCGTCTCGGTGATGCTACTCATTATAGATCACCGCAAGAAATACGGCCTCGAGCTACCAAACATTCGCAAGGAAGCCGAAGCCTAACATATTGCTTATGCCAATCTGATATCAGCGGGAGAAATCGTGTCTTCTCCCGCTTTTTTTAGCCTCCATGCAAACTTAGCACTTAAAACTTAACACTTAAAACTTATTTTTTTGTAAATTTGCAGCCAAATATCAGTATTATGAAGAAAATGACCAAAACCAACGCGGCGCGGCTGCTCGAGCGAGCGCATGTGCCGTTCGATCTCGTGGCCTACGAGGTCGACGAAAGCGACCTCTCGGCCGAGCATCTGGCTGCCACTATTGGGCAGGATATCAACCGTGTGTTCAAGACGCTGGTGCTCAAGGGCGACCGCACAGGACACTTCGTGTGTGTCGTTCCCGGCAACCGCGAGGTGGACCTGAAGAAAGCCGCCAAAGCAAGCGGCAACAAGAAAGCAGAGATGATTCATATGAAGGACCTGCTCGCTGTCACTGGATATATCCGCGGCGGATGCTCGCCTGTGGGAATGAAGAAACCCTTCCCAACGTTCTTCCACGAGAGTTGCATGAACTACGATGAGATCTTTGTGAGTGCCGGCATGCGAGGCTTGCAACTGAAAATCGCTCCGCAACATCTGGTGGACTTCGTTGGAGCCGAATGTGTCGACTTAGTTGCCGAAAACCAATAATTCATATTTCCTATGCGAAACAGAATTGGCACACTCTTCAGCCTCACTTCGTTCGGCGAGTCGCACGGCCCTGCGATAGGCGGCGTGATTGACGGCATGCCCGCCGGTGTACAGATTGATTTTGCCAAAATACAGCAACAACTCAATAGGCGGCGGCCTGCTCAAAACGACATCACCAGCGCACGACGAGAGGACGACCGTCTGGAGATTCTATCGGGTGTCATGAACGGCATTACCCTCGGCACTCCAATCGGATTCATTATCCGCAACCATGACCAACGAGAGGGCGATTACGACCATCTTTCCGACTG
>JBGUHM010000134.1:0-18594 GCA_045112115.1 Sodaliphilus sp.
TCAAACAGGTAGTGGCCAGTGAGGTTGAGGTCCCAGCCGTGTACCTCTTTGTGCTCGAAGAAGTAGTTGAACGAGGCCTCGAGGCGAACCTGGTCGATTACTGAGTACTGGAACTTAAGTCCCGTACCGAAGCTTTCGATTTCGGTACCGTAAAGCAGGTTAACACCGAATGCCATGTCGCCTTTCTCGGCGCGTGCGGTGGCGAAGCATGCCACAGCGGCTACAATAATCAAAAGAAATTTCTTCATAATAAAATGTGATATTTAATGTTGTGTTACTTAAATTCAAAACCTATGCAGGATATCTCGCAAAGCAAGATAACCTATTGATTTATATCGATATAAGCCAGAAATTCCATGATTCCCGCTCTATATTCTTGCACAAAGGTAGCAAAAAAATCTTAAAATTGTATTCTTTTTAACGAAAAAATGCAATTCGGCTCATTCCTAACGGCGCGATTGGCGTTTCTATCGTATGCCGCACGATGAGTCATTCTGCTTTTTACTTGTCGCATATTACTTTTTTTTATACTTTTGCGGCGTTTTTAGAGCGAGATGAGCGAAGAGAAGAAAAATAACTTGTTCTGGTTCCATGTGTTGGCCATTGTCACGATCTTTGTATGGGGGTCGTCGTTTTCGTTGACCAAGCTGCTGCTCGACAACGGAGTCACTCCCACCGAGATTTTCGTCTACCGCTCGCTCATCGCCTATCTCGGCTTGCTGGTGTTCTCGCGTTTCCGCGCTCGCCTATGGGGATGGCGCGACGAACTGCTGGCCGCTTTGCTCGGCCTCACCGGCGGCGCCATGTACTTCGTGTTTCAGAACATCGCGCTTAACCTCACTCTCATCAGCGACGTGGTGGTTGTCGTGGCCATCAATCCGCTGCTTACCATTATTTTAGCCGCCATCTTCATCAAGGACGAACATTTCTCGTGGAAGGTGTTGCTCGGGTCGGCGCTGGCGTTTGCCGGCGTGGCTGTGGTCACGTTCCGCAACGGTTTTGTGTGGGGCGACGGCTTGCTGGGCAATATCCTGTCGTTCCTCGCCGCTCTCGCATGGGCCGTCTATTGTGTGTTGTTCAAGCGTGTGCAGGGGCGTCGCAGCACGCTCGACATCACCCGCAAACTCATGATTTACGGCGCGTTGTTTGCTTTGCCGGTGATGTATTTCGAGCCGCATACGCCGATGTCAACGCTCGTGAAGCCCGATGTGTTCTTCAACTTGCTTTTCCTGGCGCTGGTTTGCTCGATGGCCGCATTCTTCATCTGGAATCTCGTAATCAAGAAAATTGGTGCCATCAACTCCAGCAACTACCTCTACCTCGAGCCTGTGGTGTCGATTATCTACAGCGTGATTATATTCGGGGAGCAACCCGGCTTGGTGGCAGTGATAGGCTGCGCCCTGGTGCTCCTGGGCGTGGTGATAGTCGAGAAAAAGTGAATAATGAATTACGGCTGCTGCCAATGTTTTCAATGCCTTGGACGCAATAGTCTGACGATTAATCGTTTGGCCTCGCCGAAGAGCAGAACAAGCGATGTGGCCCCGATAATGATGCCCCAGTCGGTGAGTGCCAGTGGACAGACGTTGAACATCTCATCGCCTATTTGCACGATAAGGATTTGCCCTATGAAAATCACTGCGGCAATGAAGACGAAGAATCGCGACTGCTTCAAGTTGTCGAATGCCGAATGTCGGCTGAAGAAAGCCTTGGCGTTGAACAGGTTCCAGAATTGCAGCATAACGAAAGTAGTGAAAATCAGGCTCTTTTCATAGGGATTGAAACCGTTGTATTCTCCTAAGTTCATCTTCGTGAGTTCTGTAAGCGTTGTGATATTGGTAATGTCGGTATGCTCAAAGATGTATATCATTGCGAGCATTACGACGGTGAACAGCAGTCCCATTCCCACAATCATCCGACCCATCGCCCCGTTGATTATGAATGCCTTGCGCTGGCGGGGCTTCTCGCTCATCACATCAGTCGTCGGTGGCAGCGAGGCGAGTGCCATTGCCGCAAAGGTGTCCATGATGAGGTTGACCCACAGCATCTGTGTCACCGTCAGCGGCGATTCTTTGCCCATGAGCGAACCGGCGAGCACGATTAGACAGGCCGCAACGTTCACCGTGAGCTGGAAGATGATGAATCGCTGAATGTTACGGTATAGCGAGCGCCCCCACATCACGGCTTTGGCGATGCTAGCGAAGGAATTGTCGATGATGGTGATATCGCTGGCCTCGCGTGCCACACTGGTGCCGTCGCCCATCGACAGCCCTACATGGGCGGCCTTGAGCGCCGGGGCGTCGTTGGTGCCGTCGCCGGTGACGGCAACGACTTGTCCTCGCCGTTGCAGTGCCTCTACGAGCCGTTTCTTGTCCATGGGCTGCGCGCGCGCTATGATTTTGATGTTGTCGACACATTTGTCGAGTTGGTCGTCGCTCATGGCGGCGAACTCCGGGCCTGTGTACACTTCGCCTCCGTCGTCCCATATGCCCGTCTCGCGACCTATTTCTCTCGCTGTGCCTATTGTGTCTCCTGTGATGATTTTCACGTCGATGCCTGCACGGCGGCACTGTGCCACGGCATCGGGCACCTCGTCGCGGACGGGATCGCTGATGGCCACCATGCCCAGCATGGTCAGCGGACGCGACGTGAGAGTGTTCTCGTCGAGCGTCTCGTCGTCGGCAACCTCTCGCCAGGCAAATGCCAGAGTGCGCAATGCGCGCTCCTGGTAGTAGGCCAGCATTCGTTTGGTCTCGGGGGTGTCGTCGTCGCACAGCCGCATCACCACCTCAGGCGCGCCTTTAAGCAGCAACCGCCTGCCGTTTTGGTTCTTTACTATGGTGGCCATATATTTTGTGGTGGTGCTGAACGGCATCTCGAAGAGTACGCGCGAATGCAGACGCAACTTGTTATAGTCCACACCGTGATGCCAGAGCCACAGCAGCAGCGCACCCTCGGTGGGATTGCCCAGAACAGTGGGTCGATTGGGGTCGGAGAGGTCGAGTTCGGCCGTCGAGTTTAGCGCTATGCTGTCGGCCACAAGTCGGCTTTCGTCGTTGTCGCTCAACAGCCCGTCTTTCAGCGATGAGAACACCGTGGTGTGTACGCGCATCTGGTTTTTGGTGAGGGTGCCGGTTTTGTCGGTACAGATTACGGTCGCAGCGCCCATGGTCTCGCAGGCGTGCATGCGTCGCACCAGGTTGTTGGTTTGCAGCATCTGTCGCATCGAGTAGGCGAGACTCAGCGTCACCGCCATGGGCAGTCCCTCGGGCACCGACACCACGACGAGCGTGACGGCAATCATCACCGTCTCGATGATTTCGGTTGTGAATTTGATCCAGTCCAGATTGCCGTCCCAAATGAGCAGTCCGATATGTCCCACAACTATCAGTGAGGCAACGGTGTAGCTGAAAACGGTGATTGCGTGGCCCAGGCGGTCGAGCTGCTCGTTCAGCGGTGTGCGCACACTGTTGTCAATCTGAACGGTATGCATCAGTTTGCCATCCTCGCTGCTGTCGCCCACAGCCGTCACTTCCATCACGCCGTGACCCTCCATCACTTTTGTGCCGCGGTACACCATATTGGTGGGGTAGGTAGCCTCGGGGTCGCTCTCATCGGGGTCGGCGCTCTTATGGCATATGGGTTCGCCGGTGAGCGTCGACTCGTCGACATTCATTGCGGTGGCTTCCAGCAGACAACCGTCGGCTGGAATCTCGTCGCCTTGTGAGAGCATGACAATGTCGCCCACCACCACGTCGCGTTTGAGGACATAGCACGGGTTGCCGTCACGAATTACGCGGACGCGAATGTCGTCGTTTACCTTATTGAGGACGGCGAACTCGTTCTCGGCTTTGTTTTCAAACACGAAGGCGATGACAGTGGCCAGCAGGATGGCCACCCAGATACCCACAGGCTCAAAGAAGATGGCCTTGCCGTGGCTGTTCTCCAGTCCGAACCAGTGCCAGTATTGGGCACAGGTGATGATAACCGACAACACGCCCACCACCTCGAGAATGAACACCAGCGGGTCGCCGTCGTTCATGCCTTTGAAATGATGTCCGAAGGGACCGGTGAACTTCTCCAGCAGCTTTTTCCAGGCACTTTTGCTTTCCACCACGGTGATGGTGTTGTCTCCGTGCCTGTCACGGCTCGCTTTCACCTCGGCCGGACTCAGTCCCAGCCATCGTGAAGTCACTTTTTCTTTATGTTGTTTGTTGTCGCTCACAGTGTTAGCACAAATACTCGCTTTTGTGCGCCGCAAAATTACTGCAAGCCGAGCGAAATACAAAATGAAAATCAAAAATTTTCATTTTTATTGCCGAGGCGCCGCGTAATTTGGAGGCACCGCCTCAACATACTGCAAGCCGAGCGAAATACAAAATGAAAATCAAAAATTTTCATTTTTATTGCCGAGGCGAAATTCATTTTCAAGTCCAATGAAATTGCAGATTTGGTGCTAAGAGTTTGCTTTTCTTCGGTCGTTTTGCTGTGGCGTTGCACAAGGTGTTTTTATTTTCTTTATTATAATTATTGTGTTTTGGGGAATTTGTTGTACCTTTGCGTTCGAAACAGAGAATAATCATCCAAACAACGTCAACATTATGAGAACAATTTCGATGGAAGAGGCCCAGCGCCTTGTGAGAGAGGGCGGCGTACTGCCGCAGGAAGAGCGTCTGAAACTGCAACGCGAGCGTCTCACCGAACTGGTGGACCATGTCAAGCGTAACTCGCCCTATTTCGCACGTTTGTATGCCGGTGTGTCGAGCGACACGCCACTCTCTGAGCTGCCTATAACCCAAAAGCCAACGCTGCTGGCCAACTATGACGACTGGGTGACCGACCGTCGTCTGCATCTTCCCGATGTTCTCGCCTATGTCAACCGCGATCCGCTAAAGGACCAAAGTCTGCTGCTCGGACAGTACACCGCTGTGCGCACCTCCGGTTCCACCGGCAATCCGTTGCCATTGGTTCGTGACGACTACCATAACAAGATTCACGGCCAGTTAATCGCACAGCGTCTGTTTTGCTCCGTCGGCCTTGATGTCGTGAACATTGCTAATCACCGCCGCGCCTCGATCATCCACATGTCAAACGGAGCATCGAGCTACGGCGCATACCTGCGTATGAAAGCCGCTCATCCCGAGAGCGCGCACAATCTGTTGGGTATCTCGGTGCTCGACAGTGTGGACAGCATTGTGGCGAGGCTCAACGACTTCCAGCCCGAGACCATGGCGGGTTACCCGTCGATGCTCGCACAGTTGGCTGTGGAGCAGTTGAAGGGACGCTTGAAACTGAATCTCATCCACCTCACCACTTCAGGCGAGATGCTCACGCCCGAGAACTACCAACTGCTGCGAAAGGCGTTCCAGTGTCCTGTCGCCAACAATTACTGCATGAGCGAAGGCGGCGAGGTGGCAATGACACACGACTGCCCGCACCTGCATATCAATGATGACTGGGTGATTGTCGAACCTGTCGACAGCGAGTTCCGTCCGTTGGGCATGAGCGACCAATGGTCGGCCGGCTTACTCGTCACCGACCTGGCGAACTATGTGCAGCCGGTGATTCGCTACTTCGTGAGCGATGTGGTTCGCATCAGTCCGTCCACCGATGAGTGCTCTCAGCTGCCTATACTCAGCATCCGCGGTCGCGCTTTCGACATGTACACCGTGAGCGGAAAGACTTTCAGCGTGGCGGGTCTGGTCACCGAGGCCGAGGTGTGGCCCAACCTCGTGAGATATCAGTTTGTCCAGACCGATGCCGATACTATCGAGGTGAGAGGTGTCTGTAGCACCGATGCTGAGACAGTGCTGCCGCAGCTGTGCGAGCACCTGTCGCATTTCCTCGCCGACCAGGGCTGCCCCTCAGCGCGGTTCACCTGGAGCACCGAACACCTGATTCCAAATAAGCGTGGCGGAAAAATTCCCGTTTATGTAAAACTATAAAAATCTTTTATGGAACAGCAAAACGATATCACCAAGCAATTCTGGCGTTTCCTATGGTCGTCGATACTCATCGCGCTGTCGGGCTGTCTGGGCAATGTGGTTGATGCAATCATCGTGGGTAACCTCATTGGTGAGGACGGTGTGAGCGCCATCAACCTGTCGCGTCCCGTGGTGCAGCTTATGTTCACTCTCACCACGCTCGTGGCCACAGGTGCCAGCATGCTCGTGGGCTATGCCATAGGCAGGAAGGACATCCCGAAGGCAAGATACATCTACACGCAGTCGCTCATAGGCAGCATGGCTATCGGACTGGTGCTGACGGCTGTCGCAGTGTTCTGGCCGTCGCAGGCGGCGTCGCTGCTGTGCAGCAACGAGCATCTGGTGCGGCCCACCGAGGAATACCTGACCGTGATGCTTCTTGGCGCGCCAGTATACCTGATGATGTGGGCGCTGTCGTCGATGGTTGGTGTCGACGGTAGTCCGCGCTTGGTGTCGGTCGCCATCCTGGTCGACAACGCCGTGAACCTCGGCCTCGATATCGTGTTCATTAAATACTGTGGCTGGGGAATTGCCGGCTCGTCGTCGGCTACCGTTGTGGGCCATGCCGTGGGCATCGCCATCATGATGTGGCACTTCCATTACAAGAACAGCACTCTCGGGCTGACTATGAAGCACGAGCAGTCGCTGGCGAGGACCTGGGGCGGTATCATCTCGCAGGGCGCGCCGCTGGCGCTGGCGTCCATCTGCCTCACGTTGCTGCTGCTCAGCGCCAACACCATCATCCTATCGGTCACAGGACGCAATGGTATCTTCGTGTTTGCGTTGTGCATGAACCTGCTGCAGATCTATAACCTCTATCTTGCCGGAACATGCCGCACGCTGCAATCGCTTGGCTCAATACAAGTGGGAAGGGCCGATATCAAGGGCCTGCGTTATGTCATCGACCGGGGCATGCGTTTCATCACGGTGACGATGGTTGTGACATGCGTGCTGGTGTGGGTGTGGCCGCAGGGCATCGCCGAACTATTCGGTTGCGACGAACCCGAAATGCTCGCCAAGAGCGCCCACGCCCTGCGAGTGTTCGCTTTGAGTTTCATTCCGTTCTGCTACATCTATGTGCTGATGATCATCTATAAGCTTTTCAGGCATCACAAGATGGCGCTGTTCATTTCGCTGGCGCTCTCGCTCACCGTAATACCTGTGCTGTGGGTGATGGCGCGCTTGACGCCGAAAGCCATCTGGTACAGCTACCTTGTGGCCTATCTCATTGAGGGTATTGTGATTTTCATCATCCACAAAGTCTCCCATCTCGAGTTCAAGTTGCAGCCGACCAAAACAGAATAACAGCATCTTAGGCTAACATGAGTTTCGCCCGTTCAAGGTGACTTTTGGTGACTTTTGCCGGCTAGAATAAAAGTGAAAAAAACATTAATTATAGCGCGCGATTGAAATATTATTTCTATCTTTGCGTTTGAAATTTGAGAAAAAATCAAAAAATCAATATAAAGAATTATTAATTAAAGACTTATTAAAACAATCAAAACAAATGGCAAAGTTTGATAAGGCAATTCTGGAGAAGTACGGTATCACCGGTGTTACCGAAGTGATTTACAACCCGAGCTACGAGGAGCTCTTCAAGGAAGAGACCGTGGAAGGACTCACGGGTTATGATGTGGGTCAGCTCACCGAGCTCGACGCCATCAACGTGATGACCGGTGTGTACACCGGACGCTCGCCCAAGGACAAATTCATCGTTATGGATGAGAACTCGAAGGACACCGTGTGGTGGACAACTCCCGAGTATCCCAACGACAACCATGTGGCATCGCTCGAGACTTGGGCCGCCGTTCTCGACCTGGCAAAGAAAGAGTTGTGCGACAAGAAACTTTATGTGGTCGACGGCTTCTGTGGCGCCAACAAGGACACACGCATGAAAGTGCGCTTCATCATGGAGGTGGCTTGGCAGGCTCACTTTGTGACCAACATGTTCATCCGTCCCACCAGTCAGGAGGAGCTCGATCAGGAGCCCGATTTCGTGGTGTACAACGCCAGCAAGGCTAAAGTTGAGAACTACAAGGAACTGGGACTCAACAGCGAGACCGCTGTTGTGTTCAACGTTACAAGCCGCGAGCAGGTGATTATCAACACCTGGTACGGCGGTGAGATGAAGAAAGGTCTGTTCTCGATGATGAACTACTACCTGCCGCTCAAGGGCATCGCAGCTATGCACTGCAGCGCCAACACCGACATGAACGGCGAGAACACCGCCATATTCTTCGGCCTCTCGGGCACCGGCAAGACCACCTTGTCGACCGACCCGAAGCGCCTGCTCATCGGCGACGACGAGCACGGATGGGACGATAACGGCGTGTTCAACTTCGAGGGTGGCTGCTACGCAAAGGTCATCAACCTCGACAAAGAGAGCGAGCCCGACATCTACAACGCCATCAAGCGTAACGCACTGCTCGAGAACGTCACCGTCGACGCCGACGGCAAGATTGACTTCGCCGACAAGAGCGTGACCGAGAACACTCGCGTGTCATATCCTATCGACCATATCGAGAAAATCGTCAAGCCCATCAGCCACGGTCCGGCAGCAAAGCAGGTGATTTTCCTGAGCGCCGACGCATTCGGTGTGTTGCCTCCCGTGTCGATTCTCGACGCCGAGCAGACCAAGTACTACTTCCTGAGCGGCTTTACCGCAAAGCTCGCCGGTACAGAGCGCGGCATCACCGAGCCCACCCCGACCTTCAGCGCTTGCTTCGGCCAGGCATTCCTCGAACTGCATCCCACCAAGTATGCCGAGGAACTTGTACGTCACATGGAGAAGAGCGGCGCAAAGGCTTATCTGGTGAACACCGGATGGAACGGCACCGGCAAGCGCATCTCGATTAAGGATACCCGCGGTATCATCGACGCCATCCTCAACCACAGCATCGACGAGGCTCCCACAAAGAAGATTCCGTTCTTCAACTTCACCGTGCCCACCGAGCTGGAAGGGGTGGATCCCGGCATCCTCGACCCGCGCGACACCTATGCCAACCCCGCCGAATGGGAGGAGAAGGCTAAAGACCTCGCTTCGCGCTTCATCAAGAACTTCAAGAAGTACGAAGGAAACGACGCCGGTAAGGCTCTCGTGGCCGCCGGTCCCCAACTCTGACAATCAGTTCTCATAGCTACGAAAAGGCGTTGCGGCATCTTGCTGCAACGCCTTTCACAATCGAAATAAACACACTTCATCGGTCTAATGACCGATTCGGGATAATTCTTCAGGCGATAGGCCCTATGGTCTAAAGTTTTTTTGTAATTTTGTGGCCGAAAATGGAGCAACCAGCAACACATAAGCGCGCGAGAATCGTCACCTTGGGGTGCAAACTGAATTTCGCCGAGAGTGCAACCATTGGCAAACTGCTGCAAGCCAAAGGTATAGAGCCGACTGTCGACGACAGCGCCGGCCAGCCCGACGTCGTCGTGGTGAACACCTGCAGCGTGACATCGCTGGCCGACCGCAAGTGCCGCCAGCAGATACGCCACCTAATCCGCCGCTATCCAGAGGCGTTGGTGGTGGTGACCGGATGTTACGCTCAACTCAGCGGCAAGGATATCGCGGCTATTCCTGGTGTCGACATCGTGCTGGGCAACGAGCAGAAACTCGACCTGGCGCAGTATGTCGAACGCTGGTTCGTGGACCGCGACCGCCACTTGGAAATCACTCCACACAAGGATATCCGGCGTTTCAGCCCGTCGTGTGAGCGCGGCGAGCGAACACGCTATTTCCTGAAAGTGCAGGACGGTTGCGACTACTATTGCAGCTACTGCACCATTCCGCTGGCGCGAGGCCGCTCGCGTTCGGGCACTATCGACAGTCTGGTGTCGCAGGCACGCGAGGTGTCGCAGGCCGGCGGTAAAGAGATTGTGCTCACCGGTGTCAACATAGGCGACTTCGGAAAAAACACCGGCGAGACGTTCCTTGACCTGCTGCGCGCTCTCGACAGCGTGGACGGTATCGAGCGTTACCGCATCTCGTCGATTGAACCCGACCTGCTCACCGACGAAATTATCGCGTTCTGCGCCGGCTCGCGGGCTTTCATGCCCCATTTCCACATCCCGCTGCAAAGCGGCAGCGACGCCGTTCTGAAACTGATGCGTCGCCACTACGACAGTGCCTTGTTTGCCGACAAGGTGACGGCTATACGCCGGGTGATGCCCGACGCCTTCATCGGAGTCGATGTTATGGTGGGCACACGCGGCGAGACCGACGAATTGTTCGCCGAGTCGCGCGACTTTATAGCCTCGCTCGATGTGCAGCACCTTCACGTGTTCCCCTACAGCGAGCGACCGGGCACGATGGCCCTGCGCATCCCCTATGTGGTCGACAAGGCCACGAAAGACCGCCGCGTGGCCGAGATGATGGCTTTGAGCGACGAGAAAGAACGTGAATTCCGCTCGCGCTTCGTGGGCACGGTGCGGCCGGTGCTGCTCGAGCACCCGCCGCGCACAGGAAAGGTGATGCACGGTTTCACCGACAATTACCTGCGTGTGACCGTCAAGCGCGACGACTCACTCGCCGGAACCATTGTGCCACTGACTGTTACTGACGAATGAGCGAGAAGGTTCAAAATATCGTTTACGCCCCGCTCGGGTGGATGCTAAAAGGCATTGCGCGGCTACCGTGGCGCATGCTTTACTGGCTTGCCGATATCATATATTTCCTGGCCTACAAACTGATTGGATACCGCGTGAAGGTCGTGCGGAAGAACCTCGCCGAATGCTTTCCCGAGCGCGACGAAACAGAACGTCGTGCCATCGAAAAGGAGTTCTACCGCCATTTCGCCGACTATTTCGTCGAGACCATCAAAATGCTGCATATAAGCGACGACGAGATGCGCCAGCGAATGGAGTTCCGAGGTGCGGAGGTAATCGAAGAGGCCATCGCCGCCGGACAGAGCATTGTGCTCTATGCCGCCCATTACGGCAACTGGGAGTGGGTAACGAGCGTCACGCTATGGTTCACCCGTCAGAGCATGGAGAGCGGAACGGTCATGGGGCAGGTGTACCAGCCGCTTAACAACCGATGGTTCGACCGCTTTTTCCTCTCCCTGCGCGAGAGGTTCAACACCAAATGCTTCACCCAGAACCAAATTCTTCGCGAGGCGCTTGCCGGCCGGCGCGTGGGGCGGCACATCGCCATCGGCTTCATTGTCGACCAGCATCCCTACGCCGGACACGAGCATTACGTGAGGATGTTTCTCAACCATCCTTCGGCCATCATCACCGGACCGGAGGCCATAGCGCGAAAACTCGACTGCCGTGCGGCTTATTTCGACGTGGAGAAGATCTCGCGCGGACATTACCGCTGCACGATGGTGCCCATGTGTGAACACGGCGCCGACACCGAGCCGCACCAACTTACCGACCGCTACATCGAAATACTCGAGAACCGCATCCGCCAGGCACCAGCCTACTGGCTCTGGACCCACAAAAGATGGAAGCGGCCCGTCATCCTGGAGGATAACGGGCAGCCGCAATAAATTCAGTCGCTTCTACCGGATTACAGTCCGAAAGCGGTGCGGAGGAGTTCGACGTAGTCGAGTTTCTCCCAAGTGAAGAGTTCCACCTCGATGGTTTTGTCACCCTCGTATTTGCTGGTGAAGTGCTTGGTCTTGAACCGGGGCTTGCGGCCCATGTGGCCGTAGGCGGCTGTCTCCTGATAGATGGGAGCGCGCAGTTTCAGCCGTTGCTCTATGGCGTAGGGACGCATGTCGAATGTGTCGTTGAGAATTTCGGCTATTTCGCTGTCGCTCATGTCGACATGGCTCGTGCCGAAGGTGTTGACACACAGGCTCACGGGCCGGGCAACACCTATGGCGTAGGACACCTGCACCAGCATCTCGTCGGCGATGCCGGCCGCAACGGCGTTCTTTGCGATGTGGCGTGCCGCGTAGGCCGCGCTGCGGTCCACCTTGCTCGGGTCTTTGCCGCTGAAGGCACCGCCACCGTGTGCGCCTCGTCCTCCGTAAGTATCGACGATGATTTTACGTCCCGTCAGGCCGGTGTCGCCGTGCGGGCCACCGATGACGAATTTTCCCGTGGGATTGACGTGCAGAATCAGTTTGTCGTCGAACATTGCCTTCACCTCGTCGCTCAATTTCTCTTTCACGCGAGGCAACAGAACGGTCTCCATATCGTGACGGATGCGTTCCAGCATCTGACGGTCGGCCTCGTCGCGGGCCTCGGCACTGCGGCCCTCGGGTTTGATAAACTCGTCGTGTTGTGTCGAAATCACGATGGTGTGGATGCGCAACGGACGGTTTGTCTCTCCGTCGTACTCCACCGTCACCTGGCTCTTGGCGTCGGGACGAAGATAGGGCAGCACGCGGCCCTTGCGCAACGCGGCGAGCTCAATCAGTAGCAAGTGCGACAGGTCGATGGTGAGCGGCATCAGGTTCGGGGTCTCGTTGCATGCGTAGCCGAACATCATGCCTTGGTCGCCGGCTCCCTGCTCCTCTTTGTTCGCGCGCTCAACGCCGCGGTTGATATCGTCGCTTTGCTCGTGCAGCGCGCTGAGTACACCGCATGCCTCGGCATCGAATTTCAGACCGCTCTTGTTGTAGCCTATTGAACTGATTACGCTGCGGGTCACGTCCATCAGGTCGACATAGGCCTTGCTTTTCACTTCGCCGGCGATGACCACCTGGCCCGTGGTGACCAGGGTCTCGCACGCAACCTTGCTCTGTGGGTCGAACGCCAGAAACTGGTCGACCATTGCATCGCTTATCTGGTCGGCCACTTTGTCGGGATGGCCTTCACTTACACTCTCAGATGTAAAAAGATAGTTTTTTGTTGTCATTTCGTATTTTTTTGTCTCTTCTATGTTGTGACAGAGAAACGGCTTCAGCCGCTGTGTGAGCGATGCCAAAGCCGTTTTTGGAAGTCAGCAGAATGTTCTGAGTCACGATTTTAGCATTTTTTCACGTGGTTGCAAGCAGTCAAATCTGTCCACAATCTTATTGTTAAACCGCCGCAAAGGTAACACTTTTTCTTGAACTGGCAATACCTGGCATGGAAAAATAGCCTTTCACCCAATTTTGTTACCTTTTTATGATTGGCAGGCGAGGTTGGCCGGCGAGGTTAGCCTTCGTAGACGGTGGGGTCGTCGATGCCGGCTTCGAGAAGAGCCTGGCGGCGCTCACGGCATGTGCCGCAGCGTCCGCAGTGGTTGCGACCGCCCTTGTAGCAGGAGTATGTCAGGCTGTAGTCCACTCCGAGTTCCTTTCCGTGGCGTGCGATATCGGCCTTGCTCAGGTTGGTGTAGGGAGCGTACACCTCGACGTTGTCGTAGGTGCCGGCTTGCATTGCCTGCGACATGGCGTTGATGAACCCCGGCTGGCAGTCGGGATAGATGGCGTGGTCGCCGCTGTGGTTGGCAATCATCACCCGCTTCAGTCCGTTGCTCTCGGCCACGCCGCACGCTATGGCGAGCATGATGCCGTTCCGGAACGGCACTACGGTCGACTTCATGTTTTCGTCGTCGTAGTTGCCTTCGGGTATGGCTTCGGCGCTCTCGAGCAGCGCGCTCTTGAAATACTGCTTCATGAAGTCGAGGCGTATCACAATGTGGCGTATGCCAAGCAGGCGGCACTGTTCGATGGCGCACAGGCGCTCACGCCCGTTCTGCGTCGAGCCGTAGTCGAAGGTGATGGCCAGGGCTATCTCGTTTTTGTATTCATGGAGCATGGTGGCCGAGTCCATACCTCCCGAGATGATGATTACTGCGTCGCGCATAATAGCTAAAAGAATAATGAGAAAATATGGTTAGCTCGCTCGCCGGCCTCGCGCTTATTGGAGGCGGGCCAGCAGGCGCTCTTTCACCAGGTCCTGGTGGTCGGCGTCGCCCCAGTTGGCGAACGGGATGATTGAAATCCCGCCGCGCGGGTTGAAATCGCCTGTTACCTCGATGTATTTCGGGTCCATGAGACTTATCAGGTCCTTCATGATGATGTTCACGCAGTCCTCATGGAAGTCGCCGTGGTTGCGGAAACTGAACAGGTACAACTTCAGGCTCTTGCTCTCCACCATCAGGGTTCGAGGGATGTAGCTGATTACGATGTGCCCGAAGTCGGGCTGCCCGGTCTTCGGGCAGAGCGATGTGAACTCCGGGCAGTCGAGAGTCACAAGGTAGTCGTGCTCGGGATGCTTGTTGACAAACGTCTCAAGCACATCGGGCGTGTATCCGAATTCATATTTGGTGCCCTGGTTTCCCAGCAGGGTCACGCCTTCCAGTTCTTTCTCGGTGCGTGCCATTACAAATCAGTGTTCATATTTGGGTATGTCCATCAACTTGATGTAGAAAATCAGAGTTGAGAAGGGTTTGATAAGATTGCCGCTGCCGGTTGAGCCGTAGGCCACGTTATGCGGTAATATCACACGGCAGGTGTCACCCACATGCATGCGTGTGATGGCGATGGGCCAGCCTTCAATCACGCCGGAATTCAGACGTGTGCGGTACACTCCTGGAGCGGGCGACGTGCGCAACGATGAGGAGTCGACGGGAGTGCCGTCGTACAGTGTCACCTTATACTTCACGTCGACCTGTGACGTGTATAACGGCTTCAGGTTGTCTTTGGTCTCCATGGTGTCGTTGAACCAGTGGATATAGACCTTGGCCTTGTCGTCCCAGGGCGCTGTGATGGGCGTGTAGTAGTTGTGTCCGGTCTTCTGGTCGATGAGGTTCGTCTGCTCAAGCAGCCATGCCTCGTTGGCTTTGCGCCAGTCGGCGTATTTGCCGTTGATGGGGTCGTCGTCCTTGAAACACGACGTGGCGACCACGGTTAGCGCTGCCAGTGCCAGCAATATGAATGGAAGTTTTCTCATATCTTGTAACTTTGAGGTTAAACCAGTTTCTTGAGCAGGTTGTTGAGGCTGCACTGCTCGCCAATGAGGGCGTGCAGCTCGTCGATGGCCACGCGCTGCTGCTCCATGGTGTCGCGGTCGCGCAGTGTCACCGTGTTGTCCTCCAGCGTCTGTCCGTCTACGGTGATGCAGTAAGGAGTGCCTATGGCGTCCATGCGGCGGTAGCGCTTGCCCACGCTGTCCTTCTCGTCGTAGCGGCAGGCGAAGTCGAACTTCAGCAGGTCCATGATCTCGCGGGCCTTCTCGGGTAGACCGTCTTTCTTCACCAGCGGCAGCACGGCGCATTTCACCGGTGCGAGTTGCTTCGGCAGGTGAAGCACCACGCGCGTGTCACCGCCGTCGAGTTTCTGCTCCTCGTAGCTGGAGCACATCACGGTCAGGAACATGCGGTCGACGCCAATCGAGGTCTCGATAACGTACGGTATGTAGCTCTCGTTGAGCTCGGGGTCGAAATACTGGATCTTCTTGCCGCTGAACTTCTCGTGCTGCGACAGGTCAAAGTTGGTGCGGGAGTGGATGCCCTCAACCTCCTTGAAGCCGAACGGCATCTGGAACTCGATGTCGGTGGCGGCGTTGGCGTAGTGCGCCAGCTTGTCGTGGTCGTGGAAACGGTATTTCTCGTCGCCCAGGCCAAGCGCCTTGTGCCAGCGCAGTCGAGCCTGTTTCCAGGTCTCAAACCAAGTGAGTTCCTCGCCCGGACGAACGAAGAATTGCATCTCCATCTGCTCGAACTCGCGCATGCGGAATATGAACTGGCGCGCTACAATCTCGTTGCGGAACGCCTTGCCTATCTGGGCGATGCCGAAGGGAAGGCGCATACGGCCGGTCTTCTGCACGTTCAGGAAGTTGACAAAGATGCCCTGAGCCGTTTCGGGACGCAGGTACACGTCCATCGTGGAGTCGCTGCTGCTGCCCATCTGCGTCTTGAACATCAGGTTGAACTGACGCACGTCGGTCCAGTTGCGGGTGCCGCTGATCGGGTCGACGATCTCGTAGTCGACGATAATCTGCTTGAGTTCGGCAAGGTCGTTGGCGTTCATCGCCTTCTCGAAGCGCGAGTGGAGCTCGTCGCGCTTCGCCTGGTTGGCAAGCACGCGAGGGTTGGTCTGACGGAACATCGCCTCGTCGAAGCTCTCGCCGAAGCGCTTGCGGGCCTTGGCCACCTCCTTGTCGATCTTCTCGTCAAACTTGGCCATCTCGTCCTCGATGAGCACATCGGCGCGGTAGCGCTTCTTGCTGTCGCGGTTGTCGATCAACGGGTCGTTGAATGCGTCCACGTGACCGCTCGCCTTCCAAATCATCGGGTGCATAAACACTGCCGAGTCGATGCCCACGATGTTGTCGTGAAGCAACGTCATGGCTTCCCACCAGTAGCGCTTTATGTTGTTTTTCAGCTCCACGCCGTTCTGACCGTAGTCGTACACTGCTCCCAGTCCGTCGTAAATCTCGCTCGACGGGAACACGAATCCATACTCCTTGGCATGGGATACAATCTTCTTGAAAACGTCTTCGTTCTGTGCCATAATTCTTATGTAGTTTATTGATTTTTCGTTATTAAGCCCGCAAAGATACGAATTTCCCGCAAACCCACAAAACATCCAGACCTTTTTAACCCGCAATTAACGTTTTCAGGTGTTGTTTCAGGTGTTGTTACAGGCGGAGGCCGGCGTGGAGCGGGGTGGGGGAGGTCTCGACGCGGCGCTCGTCCCAGAGGTCGGCGTCGAGGAACTGGCGGAGGACCGTCGGGCCGCCCTCGACCATGAGCGAGGTGACGCCGCGGCGGTAGAGGTCGCGTAGGATGGCATCGAGGTCGTCGCAGTCGGTTCTGACGTAGGTGACACAGCCTTCCGTACCGTCTTTCAGGGCGTTGTAGACCACGGTGGGGAGACCGTCGCTGAGCAGGCGTGAACCGGAGGCGGCGCTCAGTCGGCGGTCAAGCAGCACGCGAAGCGGCGAGGTGCCTGGCCAGTGCCGCGTGGTGAGCGAGGGATTGTCGACAGTGGCTGTGCCCGCGCCGACAAGGATTGCGTCGGCTTGTGCGCGCTCGCGGTGCATCAGCACAGTTGTGAGCGGTGAGGAGAACTGGCAGCGGCCGCTTTCCGTTGCGAGAAAGCCGTCGGCACTCTGCGCCCATTTAAGTTGAATCCAGGGCCGCCCAAGGGTGTGGGCGGTGATGAAACGCTCGTTCAGCCGGCGACACTCGCGTTCGAGCACGCCCACGGTGATCTTGATGCCCGCTTCGCGAAGCATGGCCACGCCACGCCCGCTGACCTTCTCGAATGGGTCGAGCGTGCCTACCACCACTCGTCGCAGGCCGCGCTCGATGAGCAGACGGGCGCAGGGCGGAGTCTTTCCGTAGTGGCTGCAAGGCTCAAGGCTCACGTAGATGGTGCTATCGCTGAGAAGCGACCTGTCCTCGGCGCGTACACTCGCAATGGCGTTGACCTCGGCGTGACCCTGGCCGCAGCGGCGGTGGAATCCCTCGCCTATGATGCGGCCGCGGCACACAATCACTGCGCCCACCATCGGGTTGGGCGAGGTGTGGCCGCGTCCTTGCGCCGCCAGTTGGATGGCGCGACGCATGAAGCGCTCGTCGTCGGCAGTGGCGGTCGCGTTGACACCTTCGCTGTAGTGTCTTCGCCGTGTTACGGTTATTTCGCGTTGGTCAATCATCGTGCAAAAATACGCAAAAATCGCCATCCGGCCAATTATTACCCGCTTTCATGCCGTTTTTTTAGATAAATATAGTAATTTTGCGAGCGCAAACGGTGAAAGATATGAAGATTTCAAGTGTGAAAAACGAGCGGGTGAAACAGGTGGCGGCGCTGCAGCAGAAATCGGCGCTGCGACGTGAGTGCGGACTGATGGTGGTGGAAGGCCGACGCGAACTGGAGCACTGCCTTGAGGCAGGGCACTCGGTAAGAACGCTGTACATCTGCCCGGAACTGGCAGGCGATGCCTTCGGCAATCTCGATGCCGAGCGTGTCGAGGTGACAACCGAGGTGTACGACCGCATGGCCTACCGTGGCGGAACAGAGGGCGTGTTGGCCGTGGTGGAGCCGCGAATGCTCACACTCGACGACCTCACGCTCGGTGAGGCGCCGCTGCTGGTGGTGCTCGAAAGCGTGGAGAAACCCGGAAACCTGGGAGCGGTGCTGCGCAGTGCCGACGCGGCAGCGGCCGACGCGGTGATTGTTTGTGACCCGCTTACCGACCTATATAACCCCAACTTGATACGCAGTTCGATTGGCGCCGTCTTCACTGTGCCAGTGGTAGCCTGCACCACCGAGGAGTGTATAGCCTTCCTGAAAGCGCGCGGCATAACCATTCTCACTGCCCAGCTGCAGGACTCGCGACCTTATTACGCCACCGACATGAAACGCCCCACAGCCCTGGTGATGGGGACCGAGGCTACAGGTCTCACACAACCCTGGCGCGACGCGGCCGACGCACACATACTTATCCCGATGCGAGGCCGGCTCGACTCGCTCAACGTCTCGGTGAGCGCAGCCATCCTCCTCTTCGAGGCCGTCCGGCAGCGCCTCTGCTGAAAAAAGCGGAAAGCGGGAAAAATGAACGATTGAGGCCCGAACACAATCGGTGGATTTTAGGTCGAAACGGCTGATTGTGAAGGGAAAACGGAAACAAGAGGGTGTGTCATAATTAACTTTAGGTTATTAAAACACGCTTCGCGTGGAAATTTTAAGAAAATCATATCTAAAAATTTTTAGAAAATAAT
>JBGUHM010000135.1:0-3022 GCA_045112115.1 Sodaliphilus sp.
TAGTGCTCTTTCCCGTCGAGCACACCTTCTTCAATCAGGTCGACCTGCTTCTTGCCGAGAGTGCCGCTGGCGGTGTCGAGGAAGATGAAGTGGTCGTAGTAGTCGTTTCCGTTTTCGTCTAATCCCACAAAGACATCGATTTGATAGAACGAAGAACCGAAGATGTTGGACCACAGAGCCCATCCGTTGTGAGTGAGGTCGTGGTTACCTACCACCGGGAAGAAAGGCAGCTTAATTTCGTCGAATCGACGAGCCTCGGGGTCTTTGACGCCCTTGCGGTAATATAAGTCTTCTTCCTTGTTGTAATCGTAGTATTTCTCGACGTACTTGTACTTGGCCATATCGAGACAGTTCTGCAGGTTGATATAGTAGTCGGGCTTAGTGTCGGCGATATCACCGAGATGGCAGTACATCAGGTCGTCATTCTCCATGCCTATGTCGAGCATCTCCTCCATTCGTCCCAAATCGTCTGTTATATGGCTGTCGGCGCCTACGATGAACGAGTAACCATCGTTGACTACATCCTCTGAGAACATGATGTCGAGGTCGAGTTTGTACTCGAAGTTGTTATCTTGGAAATACTTGTACGACATTTCTACTCGGTCCTCTACTGCTGTACCAGCCATGAGCACGCCCTGCGGACTCACTTTCTCGCAGGAAGTCTGAGTGAAAGCCACTGCTGCGGCCAGAGCCGCCATAATTATATATCTAATTTTCATCGTTGTCTACAGTTTATATTTCAAACCTACTTTTACTGATCCCTCATATTTACTTGCCAGCTGGCTCATGGAACCGGCGGGCCGTATGTTGAACTCGCCGAAGAGATGCCACTGGCCCTTGACCTTTGCATACCATCGTATGCCCCAGTTGATGTTCCAGTTCTCGAAATAGAAGTCGTCGTAATTACGGAAGAATACGCCCACGTTCCATGGGTTGTTGCGGTGGCGGATATTGGCGCCGAAGCCGAAAGTCAACGTCAGAGGCTCGGTGTATCCCCATCCCATGCCCCACACATGGCTGTGATAGTGAATGAGCGATTCTCCCAGACGGATGTCGACATAAGCGCTTTCCCAAGTTGCCGAGATGTTGAGCAGTGTTTCGGTGAATCCCCATTTGGCGTAACGGTTGAGCATCGCCTTTCCGTCGAAATAGAGGTTACCCCACTTTATGGGCAGCCGGTATCCGCCCTGCACATCGAATGAATAGAGTTGTTTACCAAACTGTACCTGAGCGTCGGCACCCACATGCCATCTTGGTGTGAGATGTCTTGTGTAAGACGCCTCGAGGCCCCCGAAACCGTCGGACACTACGTTGGTACCCCCCATCACGTAGCCTGAGATTTCGTTTTTGTGCTCGCCGTCGAACGCCTTGTAGGGGATGTAGGACGCCTGTCCGAAGACTGCGACCGATGTCGCTGCAACACAAATCAAGAAGAGTAATTTTTTAACCATATATTTTTTGTTTAATAATTGTTCCCGCCGTAGTAGACATTGATGTGTAGAAAGTGTAGCGCACTGACAAACAGTGCGTTGTGTCTAAAACGAGCGGCAAGCGTTCTATTTTCAAGGTGCAAAGTTATACAAAATTATGCAAATATCAAGCGGAGGTTCTAAAAAAAGATGGTGTGTCATAATTAAAAAAACGGGAAAAAAGCGGGAACGAATAGCACCGCAAGCACGGTGGAACCACGAAGTGCTCGCGACCCGGAGGGGAGCACATGGCTTCAGCCAAGCGTAGCAAGTGAGGCGACCCATGCCGATACCCGACGCTGACGCAGGAAGCTCGGGTGTCGGTATGGCAACAGGTCGGACACCTGCGATAGCGTAGGATTCAGCCGTGCGACTTCGGAGCGTCCCCACCACGAGGTTAAGAGCGACACGCCCCGATGACTGGCGCACACGTAGCGCAGCGGAGTTGCGGCAGGTCATGGGCAGCACTCTCACGACAGCGGAACCGACGGCGGAGGCAGGGCGGCGCCAGCACTATTGAGTAAGCATCCTGCGTGCCCATTGCACGGTGTTTTGAGGGAAGCGACTTGTCGCTGTGAGGGGTGGGAATGAGGGCGTTTCGGCTCGCCGATGATCTTCCGGCTCGTCACCAGCCGCAGGCGTTCAGGTGGCGAGCTCCTGCTGAGTGATACTGACCTATCTCATCTCATAGATGTCAGAATCAACATCAGGCATAGTTTTTTGCTTAACAATTACAACCTCTCCTGTTAATTGCATATCCTCGTCCTTCAATTTTATAACGAGATTTTCCTCTGGCTTGTTGAATTTCTTTGTCACTATCTTATAACCAATATATCTTATCTGTACTTTACTTCCTTTTGAAACCCTAATTGCAAACTGTCCGTAATAATCAGTGGCAGTACCGAGTTTTGTTATTTTTCCTTTTTCATCAAGGACGTGAATCATTGCTCCAATCAATGGCTCATTAGTTTCATCAATAACTGTTCCACGCACAATTATTGCGGCAGTGTCATTTGGTGCACAATCAACAGGCATCAGTTCCTCTTTGCTTTGCTCAACTTTTGGCACATTATGATATGTCTGTGCCATTGCAGGAGCAATGCTTGTTGCTCCAAGTGCAAGACCTGCAACCACAGCTGCCTTGCCAAGGATTTGACGACGCAACAACTGTTGCTCAATGTATCGCATTTCTTTCTCACATTGCGGGCAAGTGCCAGAGCAATCGCCTTTGTGATTACACTCTGCAGGAATATAATCGATATCATTAGATTTTGCGATATTGAGTCTGATTTCTTTGAGCGCCTTGCAGATCTTTTTTCCTTTCATAATAAATTGTTTTGTGTAGTTCAACTTCGCAAAGTAATTGCTTTTTTCATCAAAAACCAAATATTTGCTCATTTTTCGGTTCCACTTGTGACTTAAACTATCACTTTCGGTTCCAATCAAGGCGTGTCATAATTAATTTCAGGTTATTAAACACGCTTCGCGTGGAACCACGAAGTGCTCACGACCCGAAGGGGAGCCCGTAGGGCAAGCGCAGCGCAGTAAATTTT
>JBGUHM010000136.1:0-69983 GCA_045112115.1 Sodaliphilus sp.
CTGTGCCACCGTTACGGAGTGCCCGTGGTGATGGACTCGGCACGCTTCGCCGAAAACTCCTACTTCATCAAGACACGCGAGCAGGGTTATGCCGACAAGACCATCAAGGAGATTGCCCGCGAGATGTATTCGTATGTCGACGCCATGACCATGTCGGCCAAGAAGGACGGTGTGGTGAACATGGGCGGTTTCATCGCCACCAACAACAAGGAGTGGTACGAGGGTGCAAAACTCTTCTGCATCCCGTTCGAAGGATTCATCACCTACGGCGGTCTCAACGGCCGTGACCTGAACGCCCTCGCAGTGGGCCTGGACGAGAACACCGAGTTCGACATGCTCGAGACCCGCATCCATCAGGTGCAGTATCTCGCATCGCTGCTCGACGAGTACGGCATCCCCTACCAGCGTCCGGTGGGCGGCCACGCCCTGTTTATCGACGCCGACAAGGTGCTCTGCAACGTTCCTAAAGAGGAGTTCCCCGCCCAGCGTCTCACCTGCGAGCTCTACCTCGAGGCCGGTATCCGCGGCTGCGAGATTGGCTACATCCTTGCCGACCGCGACCCCGTGACCCGCGAGAACCGCTTCGGCGGTCTGGACCTGTTGCGTCTGTGCATCGCGCGCCGTGTCTACACCGACAACCACATGAAGGTGATTGCCGCTGCGCTGAAGAACGTGTACGACCGCCGCGACGAAATCACACGCGGTGTGGCCATTGAATGGGAAGCACCGCTCATGCGGCACTTCACCGTTCAGTTGAGCCTGCTGTAATTAGCCGTCGGGGCATCCCGGCATGCCGTATGAGTCGACTGGTAACCTTTCTGAAAGAGTGGACCCTGCCCGTGGCCATGGCCTTCGGTGCGGCGCTCTATCTGGTGTTTGCCTACGTTCCGGCTCTGGAGCCTGCCGCGAACTTCTTCGGTCCTATCGTCGACACGATATTCCCGACCTGGATATTTTTTGTGCTATTTACCACCTTCTGTCGTGTCGATTTCCACAAGGTGCGCCTGGTGCCCTGGCACTGGCTGGTGCAGGGCGTAAACACCATTCTTGTGGTAGCTATGGTGGCTGTCATCATCGGCCTGCGCCTCGAGGGGCGCACGCTGGTGCTGACGGAATGCCTGCTGATGTGCGTGATTGCACCGTGCGCCAGCGCTGCGCCAGTGGTGACGAGCCGTCTGCACGGCAACCTCGAGGAGATGACGACCTTCGTCTGCTTCTCCAACGTTGTTGCCGCGGCCGCCATTCCGCTGGCGTTCCCTATGATTGACAAGAGCGTCGACATGCCGTTCTGGGCATCGTTCGGCGTGATTCTGCTGCGGGTGTCGGTGGTGCTGCTCGTGCCGATGATTCTGGCCTACATTGTCAAGCACCTCACGCCCCGCTTCCATCACTGGATTGTGTCGCACCCCAACATGCCGTTCTACATGTGGTCGTGCGGACTGGTGATTATCTCCGGCACTACCGTGCGCAATATCTGCCACAGCGGCGAGACGGCGGCTTATATAGGAGTGATAGCCATCGTCAGCCTCGCCGTGTGCCTGGCGCAGTTCGCCGCAGGACGGTTCATGGGCCGCTTTGCAGGCACACGCATCGAAACCGGCCAGGGACTGGGACAGAAAAACACCGCTTTCGCCATCTGGGTCGCCACAGCCTACCTCAACCCGCTGTCGAGCGTGGGGCCGGGCTGTTACATCCTCTGGCAGAACCTGATCAACAGCCTCGAAATACGCGCCGTGCAACGACGCGAGCAACGCGGTGAAACCTTTAACCACGACAAGGCATGAACAGCGACCGACTACAGGAACTGAGCACCATGCCTGTGGGGCGCCTGCTGGTTAAATACAGCGTGCCGGCCATCGTGGGTATTATGGTGATGTCGATCTACAACGTGATCGACCGCATCTTCATCGGGCAGGGCGTGGGCACCGACGCCTTCAACGGCCTCGCCATCACCTTTCCCGTGATGAATATCTCCACGGCTTTCGGCGTGCTCGTGGGCGCTGGAGCCGGAGCACGCACTTCCATCGCCCTGGGCATGGGCAACCAGCGGTTGGCCGACCTCACCCTCGGCAACAGCTTTGTCCTGACGCTGGTGTTCGGCACGTTCTACATAGCGATGCTGGGCATATTCATCGACCTCATCCTGCGGCTGTTCGGCGCCAGCGACGCCACTCTACCCTACGCCCGCGACTTCATGGTCTACCTGTTGCCCGGACTGATGTTCAACAACATCATGTACTCCTACAACAACGTGATGCGGGCATCGGGCTACCCCACCCGCGCCATGATAGCCATGTTTGTGGGCGCCGGACTCAACGTCATCCTCGCCCCGATTTTCATCTTCGTCCTCAAGTGGGGCATCAAGGGCGCGGCCATCGCCACCGACATCGCGATGTTCGTCTCGATGTGGTTCGTGCTCGCGCATTTCATCGACCGCCGCAGCAAAGTGCACTTCACCCGCGGCACCTACCGCTTGGAAAAGAAGGTGGTGCTGCCGGTGCTGGCCATCGGTGCCGCGCCGTGTGTGGTCAACACCGCCGGATGCGTGATCAACGCCATGGTCAACAACATCCTCAACGACTACGGTGACATGAACGTAGGCGCTATGAGCGTGTTTGTCACTTTCACACAGCTGATTGTCACTTTTGTGCTCGGTGTGTGCATGGGCATGCAACCCATTGTCGGGTACAACTACGGCGCCGAGCGGTTCGACCGGCTGAGGCGCACCTTCTGGCTGGCGGTGGCCACCAGCACCGTAGCATGCGTAATAGGCTCCATAGCCAGCGAATTCTGCCCCGAGTTGATTGCACGCATGTTCTCACCCGATGAGGAATTTATCCGCACCAGTTCGCACGCGTTGCGCATGGCCTCCTGGATGTTCTGGGCCGTCGGATTCCAGATTGTTGCCACCAACTTCTTCCAGTCGGTGGGTGCAGCCGGCAAGTCGGTGTTCATGAGTCTGTCGCGACAGGTGCTGTTCATGATTCCGCTGCTGTTGGTGCTGCCGCCGCTGTTCGACCTTGACGGTGTGTGGGTTGTCTTCCCCATCAGCGACGCTGTGGCCTTTGCCGTTGCCGTAGTTCTGATAATCCTCCAATTCCGCAAAATTAACGCGCTCGAACAAAAAAAATCACAAAAAATAGTTGCTAATTAAAATATTATGCTTACCTTTGCAGCGCCTTAATGGGCAAAACATATCAGATCGGGGTGTAGCACAGTTGGTTAGCGCGCCACGTTCGGGACGTGGAGGTCGGAAGTTCGAGTCCTCTCACCCCGACCCGAAAAAGGGACAACAAGCAGTCAGTCTGCAAGTTATCCCTATTTTTTTGCTTTTGCCGGGACAAAATCGGGACAACGCTATTTTGTCCTCCGTTTTGACCGACCGAGGCAAGCGACTGAAAATCGGCAAGTTATAAACTGATTCTCGGGCGCAAAAACGAGACAAAAACGGGACAGCACTTCAAAATCGCTGTCCAAAATATGTACAACGTCATGGCATTTCCCCCAAGAAATGTCAAAAAAAATGTGTGCATACCGCTCACGTAAAAACAAGGTTAGTACAGCGGTGCCGCCGGTCTCGACGGCAAGCAATGTGGATTACGTCAAGCAATACACCCGTGCGGTGCTGCGCGAGGGCAAAGAATGGTACATTGAGTTTTATGCCTACGATCCCGCACTGGCGAAACTGCGCCGCAAGAAAATCAAGGTGAACCGCATCAAAAAGATCACCGAGCGCCGTGCTTACGCCCGCGAGGTCATCGGGCGCATCAACATCCAGTTGCAGCGCGGCTGGAACCCGTGGATAGCGAAAGACATGGGCACGCTGCACGTCTTCAGCGAGGTGTGCGACACCTACGAGGCATACATCGACAAGATGTTCAACATCGGCTACTACCGCAAAGAAACGTGGGCGGGATATAAATCATACCTGAAAAATGTGCGCGACTATGCCAAGAGCAAGCAGCCGATTTACTACCTATATCAATTTGACCACGCCTATATCGTCGAGTTTCTCGAATATATCTTCATCGAGCGTGACAACGGAGCGCAGACCCGCAACAACTACCTCGCATGGATATCGGTGTTCTGCGGTTGGTGTGTCGAGCGCAACTACCTCAAAGCACGCCCTACCGATGGAATCTCGGCAATCGACAAGAGGCATATTGTCAAGACTCGCGAGGTCATCCCGACCGATATCGTCAAGCGCATCGGCGAATGGCTGTCAGTGAATGATCGCCATTTCCTTCTTGCGTGCCACTTGTTGTATAACTGCTTCATCCGTCCGGTAGAGATGACGCGCCTCAAAATCGGCTGGATCAACATCAAGGAGGGCATCATCACCATTCCTGCAGAGGCGAGCAAAAACCGCGAAACGATGGTGGTGACGTTGCCCACCAAGGTACTGCACTATGCTATCGAGCTCGGCATCTTCAACTCACCGAACAGCGACTACCTATTTTCCGAGAAGCTGCTTCCAGGACCGACGCAGATTGACACCAAAATCTTTCGTGATCATTGGGCGAAGGTTCGCAAGGCGTTGAATTTGAAAAAGGAATGGCAGTTCTATTCGCTGAAGGACACCGGTATCACCGAGATGCTTGACAGCCATATCGCCAGCATCACGGTTCGCGACCAGGCACGGCACTCGTCGCTTGCCATCACCGAGCTTTATACACGTCATTTGCGCAAAGCAAACAGTGCTGTGTTAGCGTGGGAAGGCTCACTCTGATATGCGGTAGAACGTGCCTTTCTTTAGCTGGCTCATACCGTTCTGGTTGATCTCCGTCTTTATTTGGGCACAGAGATATTTCTTTCCCCGAATGATGAACACCGAACGCACGTCCGGCATCGTATCGCTCAGGAAAGAGAACTCGTATTTGCGGTGCGAATCAATCTCAATGGCAGCGGCAAGCAGTTGGCCTTGCCCATAACTGTCATTATTCAATCTTAGCGACACTTCATGCCCGCTGTCGATGCGAGACCAAGTGTGCACCACATGCTGATTGGTCACTTGCCACGTCACTTTCAAGTCAAACTTGTCGATAAACGGGTGAGGTAGGTAAGGAGCGAACTGCTGATAGTTGCCGAACCAAAAACCAACCTGCAGATAACTGATTCCGTTATCGCCATCATTGTCTCCGGCTTTTATATTCTCAATGAGTGACGACTGGAGCAGCGTGGAGAAAGGCACAGTTGTTGCATTCGGCCGACGCCCATAGGTGTAACTCTCGCCACTGGTCGAAGTGTTGTCTGTCGTGCCCATGTCCATAAACACGGTCTCACCCTTGTAGGAATCATCTTCGGCTGTCAATGTGTCGTCAATCCACACCGGCACAACACCTATTTCCTCTTTGTCCTCCCAGTTTTCCTCATCGTTAATGCGGTCACCGAATATGTTGAGCGGCAACAGTCGATAAACAGTTTCATACAGGTCGCCATAAAACGGATTGGTTCCACCGGTCTTTTCTCGCTTGATGCCGTATAGTACGAAGTAAGTGTCCACGTCGGCGGCATAGTACAGACTTTGCGCCGACATGGAGCCTCGCCCCCCTATAGATGATGCAATGTTGCGCAGCGCAGTGATGAGTTCCTGCAGAGTGTCATAGGAATAGGCATATCTTGCACCCTTATGGAAGAACCAGTAACAGGAATAGAAATTCCACATCTCATGCCCAGCATCGGCATAGCCGATGTTTCGCACCCCTTTGTATTTGCTTTCGTCATCCCTTGTGACCGTGGCGGTGAACTCGTCCACTATTTGGTTCAGTTCAACTGTGCCGGCAGCCTGCACATTTGCGTTGCTCCACGAGAAGGTGATGCACTGCGCTTCATGGTCGATGTCGAACTCGCAAAGCATGAGCCGCTCGAGCTGCTCAAAAAACTCGTTGAGCGACCAGTGCGGCAGCGTGCTCTGCCATGTGCCCAAGCCCCAAGCGAACGGCGCTGTGTTGAACGAATACAGTTGGTAGTAGTCGCTGTTGCGCCAATCGTCGGCTACAAAGTCATAGCCCAGCGCGTCGCATATCAACTCCACAAGTTTATAGAGCCTGATTTGGCACGACAATCCCTTTACCAGTTCGGTGTCATCATCGTTGTCCTGAGCCACATGCCACTTATATTGCCCATTGGCATAGTCAGCCCGGTTCTGGATGTTTCCGCTGGTGTTGTTCACCCATGGCAGGGCGATGATATCACTGTTGCCCCATGCCTGAGCAGGCGACTTGTATTCCACTGTAGTTTCATCTCCGGTGGCATAGCCTGGGCGGAGGCGGTTCGACATACCGCCGCTGGCCTCGGCGTAGTTGTCCGGCTTCCAATATGGCATGGTGCCCAGCTGCAGCTCGTCGATGTAGCGGTTGTCGAAGTCCGGGTAGAAGTTTTGGTAACTGCGCTTCTCGAGGAACTGCACTTTCACCACCTCATCAGTGATGGCGGTGATGACCACGGCACCGCGCTTTTGGAAATTGTCACAAATAATCTCGGCCGCAAAGTAGATGCTATTGACATCCACATCCTTACGGTTGATGTTGCCGAAGATCGCGTCGTTCTGCGGACACCCCATCGGCAACTCGATGGAGAGCGAGTAGTCGTCTCGATCCTGGAACAGGCGGTTGTCCGAGTGATATTCAAAACTCGAGCCGTCCTTGATGACGGCTGGTTGGTTGTCAATAAGCAGTATCATTTGCGTTTCGATTTAGGGAGGGTGTTGTTCATCAGACGTTGGTACTCATCCTGCGCCTCTTTGATTCCCATGTCGCCAGTGACGGTGTTGACGGTGACAAACGGCTCGTTGAGTCGGTCGGTCAGTCGCGCCATGGTGCCGTCGTAGTTGCCCAGTGCCGCGGCCACGGCCACCATCAGTTGCTCGGTCTGTCCGTCAGAGGCAGCACCGGCTATCACGGCGGGAGCGGTGACAGAGCGCGACACATCGGCAGGTCGCAGCGAGCCGAGTGTGTTGTTACGCTGCGCATAGTCAAGCGCCTCGATCATCGGGCGAGCCACCGGGTTGGCGAGCAGTTTCTGCGAAGCCACCCACTCGCCCGCATGGACTACACCAACAGCTTTATCTTTCGGTCCCTTCGGAGTGAATCCACCCTCAGAGAAGCCTTTGGCTTCGCTCGCCTCCTGCTGCTTCTTGATAGCAGCGATCTGCACCGTACCAGCAGCGAGTGCAAGTCCTGCAGCCACGGGACCGAGCCACCAGGCAATTTTCGACGCGCTGGCGTAGGCATTGATTGCAGCAAGTGCCGTCGAGGCAATGGCATTCATCACCTGCTGGGCGAACTCCTTGCGCTGCGCCTCGGCCTTGATGCGAGCCGTTTCCTTTTTCTTTCTTGCGCTCGAGGGCCTTCACCTTGCGGTTGTTGCCCTCGGCCATGGATATTTCACGGTCGTATTGCTTTTCGAGATTGGCGATTTTCACTTCCGCCTCGGCTTGCGCCAACTGATTGAAACTCTGCATCATTGCGCTCATCGAGGCGAAAGCCTGTTTGACCGTTTCGCCATACTTCGCCCAGGTGCCCTCGCCGAATATCTTGTCGAGTGCTTCGCCAATCCAGTCGTTCCACGACTTCTGCCCTGCTTTATCATTCTTGAAAATCTCGTCATAGAGTTTCTGACGAGCTTTGGCATAGCGTTTGTCGATTTCAAGCTTTGCATCGGCATTGCCTTCGGCACGTGCGATCTCAGACTTATAAACATTGTCAAGCAACCGCAGCCCAAGTTTATACTGTTCTTGCTTCTTTTCTTCATCAGTGACGAAGTACTGTTGCCATGCATCACCAAGCTGCTCACGATGCTTTCTTTCATTCTCCTCATACTCGCGTTGCTTCTTCTGCTGATTGGAAATCAGTTTATTGCGATATGCAGCCTCGGCCTGCAGGAAGTTACTCCAAGCTTTCTCGTCCACTTTGGGTTTTGGAACATCATAGTCTGGATTTTCAGCTTTGGTCTTTTCCCATTCTACTATGGGAGCATTTGCTTGGTTCTTATAAATTTCGGAAATAATCTTGAGGTGTTCCATCTCAAGACGCTCCATCTGCTCGTTGTAGGCATTGAGAGACAAAAAACCGTCAAGGTATTGCTGTTGAACATCGGCCTTACGTTCAGCATACGCACGGTTTTCATCTTCAACTGTCTGTTTGTTGGCTTGTTCTGTAGCCTTACGTTTCGCCTCATAGTAGCTCGCCTCTATTGACAGGCGTTCTGTTACGGATAGGTCGGTGTGTCCCAGTTGCTTCTCATAGAACTGTTGCTCAATTTCGAGCATTCGCTTCGTATAATCCTCGTAGTCTTTCTGACCAGAGGCATAAGCTATGCGGTTCAAGGCCTCCTCGGCAGTTCTCCAGTCCTTTTCTTTTTTGAACTTGTCTTCAACCTTAGTTCCACCGCCACCATGGCCTTTATGTGTGTTATTCCCACCGCCGCCACCGCCGCCTAGAGGAGTCACTGTTGCCACAGGTTGTTGCGTTGTCCCTGGCCCTCTGAATGAATTTTCCAGTTCATAGTCCGCTAAAAGTTGCTGGGCTTCACCAACCGATACAAATCGACGGTCAAATGTCGTTCCATTTCGAGAAGGGACAAAAATAGTAGCATTTCCCCCTCGTCCAGATTTAACAATTTCTCGAAGTTCTCCTATGGCACCTTTCAGGTATTGTTGGTCCACAGATTTATATGGTGCGACAGCCAGTTCCATATTGTCTATCTGCGATGAGGCCTTCTTATATGTGTCATAGTGCTGTAGAATCTTTTTACCTATTCCTACAGGAGAAGATGACACATTCCATCTCCAGAATGGCAAGGTCTTATTAAGTGCTTCCTGGTCTGCTTGGGTAAAATTTGATCTGCCTGTGACGGCATATGTATTGAATTTTTGGACTAATGCCGCCGCGTCCTTTGCTGAATATCCATAATCCTCCAAAGATTTCTGCAATTCTTTCAGGTTATTCGCAAGATCTTGATAGTAATCTGAATCCAACTTCTCTCTTGCTGCCGCGATACCCCTTTCTTGAGCAGCACGTCTTACAGCGGCCGCAAGACGGACGTAGGCATCTGTAAGACTTATAATTTCACCTTTTTCGTTAATCAGACCGCTCAGATATTGACCATATTGTTTAATGATTTGGTTTTTTGCACTTTCGTATTCCTTAGTACCTTTTTTGGCGCCTTCGAGCTTTCCAAACAACACATCAAGGTCATGTTGTTCTTTTATCAATTCCTTATCATAACCTTGTGCGGTTTTTATGGCATCGGCAACCGACTTGGTGTATTCATCAGTCTCTCCCTTAAGGTTGATAATGGCAAGAGTTACGGCAGTGACAGCCGTAAGTAATAGTCCCAACGGATTCATTTTAATCACCGTGTTCAAAGCGGCGAAAGCTATACGCGCGGCAGTCAGGCCTTCAGTAAATGCGATTTGCGCCACTTTTGCCAGTCCCAAAACATAGGTATACGTTTTCTGGATTGTTGTGCCTATGAGTAAAACACCATTCCACAGAGCTGTGCCAGCTGCCGCAAGTTTGGTGACTGTCGCATGATAAGCAGTTGCGACAGCGGATGCTTTTGTGGCTACAGTCAGTGCGGCAATCACCACTGTAAGATTGGCAATTGCTTTCTTATGTTCCGAGACAAAGCTGACTGTGGCCGACAAGGCTTTCATCATAGCTGCTGAACTGGTGATTAGATACTTCATCGTTGGAGCAAGTTTCTGTCCCAGTTCAACAGCCATTTCATTGAAGCGTTTCTTTGCCTTTTCCAGTCCCGCTTGCACGGTGTTGTTTTGCACGTTGAACTCTTTGGTAACCGAAGTGCCTTCCTCGAAGGCCTGATTTGCTGCAGCTTGTTGGGCGCGTACCTCATCAATCTTACCAGCGAGCATGGTCAAAGTCTGTACTGAGCGAGAGCCTTTCTCGCCCATATCGGCGAGCATCGGGGCCAACACGTCAAGGTTGCCAGCGTCATGCAGCGTTTGGAGGAACATCAACACCGCCTCATTGGCATCAGTCCTTAGAAGCTCTGTGAACTTCTTGACCTCCATTCCGGCCGCCTCGGCATACTTCGCCGGGTCGCGGTATAGTTTGATGATTATCTGTCCGAGAGCTGTAGCCGACGATTCTAATTGTGCGCCGTTCGAGTCAAGAACAGCACCGAAAGCCATCAATTGCGGGATAGTCATTTTAGCTGTCGTTCCTGCTCCAGTCAATCGTTGGGTAAATTCTGAAAGGTAAGGTGCCGATGCACGGCAGTTCTGAGACAGTTCATTGATAACAGAACCGACCTTTAGCAAAGCCTGTTCAGTGCCATACTTATCTTCCTCTCCGAATGCTCCAGCAATTTTCGACAAGGTAAGGGTGGCACCTTCACCTAAGTCGTCAAGGGCTACATTGATTTGGTCGGCAGCGCGTACGAAGCCCAGCACATCCTCTTTCGAGGACTTGCCCAATCGGCCGGCCTCTTGGGCGAGTTGGTTCAGATGTTCGCGACTTGAACGAGTATCCATGCGTTTGAACTCCTCATTCAATTCCTCAACCTGCGCAGCCGTCATGCCGGTGAACTTGCGCACATTAGCCATCTCTTGATCCATTTCAGCAAAGGCCTCTACAGCCGCCCGCATTGATTGTTTTAAACCAGTGACAGCGGCAAAAACTGTTTGGATGGCTGCGCCCCAAGCGAACATCTTATCGGCAAAGCGAGTCCAGAGGGACTGGTGTCCCTTCATTTCGTCATTCAACTTGTTAAGCTCGGTCTGGACAGCACGAATTTTCTTCATGTGCTCATCCCAAGCCTTTGAACCACGTTCTATACCGGCAAGCTCTTGTTTAAGTTGGCGCAAGTATTTGCGCAACTCTCCAGGAGTTGCTTTGTCAAGGCGAGAGAGTGCTCTGGTAACGTTTGAAACATTATTAGTGACCCTTTTTAATTCGGTTTCAGTTGCTTTGAGTTTTTTACGGGCTTCATCCCACTCCTTTGAACCGAGCCCCTTGCTGGGGTCGGAAGCGATGTCCATCAGTTGCTTTTTGTATTTGTCCAACTCGGCACGCAGGCGGGCCAGTTCGTCTTGAGCCGGTTTGCCGTTGACATACAAAGTGGTTGTCGCGATACTACTTATTGTGCTCATATCAACATAGTCATTAATTTGTGACAAAGGTAGTGACCATGTTGTGAACACTAAAAGACAAGACGAGCGGCACATCACCTGCGCCGCCCGACTGACATTTTATTTGAATCTGCTGTAGTCTTCATACCACTGCTGTTTTTTCTTCTTGCTCTTGCGGGAGTACTTCGTCTTCTCGCGCTGCTCTTTGCGGTCGAGATAGTCGAAATACACCTCACGCAACGGGTCACGCATTATAGTCCACAGCAGGCGGGCGATGACATACAGCGCCAGGATGGCACCAATGAGCAGCAGCACCACGACCACCAGGAATATGATGGTCAGGGTCAGGCTACCGGGTATTTCAAAATAGTAAATCATCGCTCTCTCTTTTATTAATTAGATGCAAATTGCGTGCCAAAGTTTAATGAATGGGCGGTGGCCGTCGCGGCTGCCCGCCCAGGATGTTTATCGTCAAAAAAAGAGACAATTTAATTTACGATATTGAGATATTTTTCAAAAACGAACATTCGATTTCTGTTCTTTCCAGTAATCTCGACCAAGATGTCGTCACTGCACATTTTTTTTACCAATTCATTGGCGGCTTTATAGGTTATTCCACATATAGAAGCTGCTTGCTCTACAGTAGTAAATGGATTTTTAAGTAGTTCATGCAGTAATGTTATTGCTTGATGGTTTCTACGACCATACTCACTTTGCAACTTATGTTCAATATCCTCTTTGAACCGTAATATCTCATATAGCGTTTGAGATGCTTGAGATGCCGTTTGTTCAATTCCGACAAGGAAGTATTTAATCCACTGCTTCAAATCGTTCTTGGTTCTGATTTCGTTCAAATTGTCATAGTAAAGATCTTTACGTTTCTCAAAATATGTCGACAGGTACAACAGTGGTCTGTCGAGAATTCTTTCTTGTACCAAAAACAACGTAATCAATAATCGGCCAATTCTACCATTGCCGTCCAAAAATGGATGTATTGTTTCAAACTGATAATGAGCTATCGCAATCTTCATCAATGTAGGCAAACTTAAATCGGGATTATTTAGAAAGTTCTCTAAATCCCCCATGAGTTTATTCAGGTAGTCGTGATGAGGAGGGATAAATTTTGCATCCATCAGACTATTGCCCCCTATCCAGTTTTGGCTAGTCCTGAACTCTCCAGGAAGTTTATGTTCTCCGCGAACACTATCTAAAAGCAACTTATGCGTTGATTTAATTAAGCGTGAAGATATCGGGAGTTTCTCCAAACTTCCGATAGCATGATTTATGGCAATAATATAATTTTTAACCTCTTTCCAATCATCTTTTCTTTCAGGCTTAATCTCACTTTCGGGCAAAAGAGCTTCATCCATTCGGGTTTGCGTCCCTTCTATGCGACTTGACACAACTGCCTCTTTAGTTACATGAAGTTGTATATATAGATCCAGATTAGGGACAAAACGCGAAAACGAGTTCAGTTCACCGAGCCTTATCGCAGCCCTCTCTAATAATTGAGTAATAAGTGGATCATGCCACTCCCATTCATCATTTATCATATTAGGCACAAAGAACTTATACCCATATCCTGACTCATAATGGCCAGCTTCAAAATTTTCTAAGTTTATCATAATTCAAAGTATTTTGCCGCAAAGGTACAATAAAAAATCGAATTATTTTACTTTGGCGCTTAAAAATAAAATAACAAATTCTTTATTTTACTTTTATATCACCAATAACGTCGGCGACTCATCACGAGCCGCCGACTCAATGTACAATCTTATGTCAAAAAAATGTATCCTGAAGGTTATCTCTGTCGGATGCTACTTCGACAGACTTTGTTGTTCAGGCAGAAAGCCTTCTTTGTCCAAAACCTTAAGCACACTGCGCAGGAGGTAGTTATTGGCAAAGCAAATGGTATATTTCCGAGCTCCACTATGGATAGGTATTAACATACCTTGAGTCACCAATGCTCGAATGATACGAGAACGATCTGAACTGGATTTACCTGGGAATATCGGAGAAATGTCCGATGACTGTATTGTTTGGCCTTGAGCATCAACGACTAATTTCAAAATCTTGTACGCATCGTCTGTTACATATTTGTTAGACAACGCGTCTTGGAGGGCTGGATAGAGCAAGATTTTCTTCAAAGTAGAATAATCGGTCAACTTATCAATCTTCTCTATCTCTGTTTTAAGACCAGTAAGCATATATGTGACCCAGTCAATCATGCCGGATTCACCATTATGGTCCGCTTTCGACAAAAAACTGTAGTATGCATCGCGATTGGAACAGAAAACAGCCACAGGATTAATAATCCTTTCACGGCTCTTGAAAACAAACTTCAATAGAAGCGCATAGGTAAATAAACGCACTACTCGACCATTGCCATTCTCAAACGGATGAATCCATACGAAATGGTGATGAGCCATTGCAATTTTCAGCAAATCATACTTAGGAGGATCATCACGATTGACAAAATCAATTAGGTCCTGAATCATCGGTTCAACTTGCGTGTAATCGGGCGGAACATGGCTCGAGCCACTTATGCGCACATTTCCCATTCGGAACGCGCCAGGATGTTGAGCGCCCTCCTTGCGATAATTTAAGCCTTCTACGGTAAGTTGATGCAACTCTCGTAAAAACATAGATGAAATGCGCAACTCTGAGATATTCTCTTCAATATAGCGCATGGCATTTTCTATATTCATGATTTCACGAATCTGCTCTGGAACAGAATCTGTTTTCATGTCCACATCAGACTTAATTTTCGTCTCCTCTACATAGTCCATGATCGTCGTGTTATTGCCTTCAATACGAGAAGACCCTATACTTTCAAGCATCTGAAAGATTTCTCTTATCTGATGGAAAATCAATGGATGAGTAGTGCCGACAAGTTCTTTGTAACGGAGTTTTTCCATCTCCATTATCAAGTCCGTAATAGGCATATCAAACGAAATTTTTGGTAAAGTCAGTTGTTTCATTTATTTGTTTACTAATTGTTTTTATATTTGCAATTCTGCGTACTCAACATTTGCAGAGTACGCCCACTAAATTGCTGAACATCAATCAGACTGCAAAGGTAGGTAAATTTTCAATATTTGCAAAACATTTGATAAACTATTTGCAATTCGCAATAAAAAAGATTTGCAAACTAACGCAAGTAGGCGACTCCTCACGAGCCGCCGACTCAATGTACAATCTTATGTCAAAAAAATGTGTCCTGAGGGTTATCTCTGTCGGGGCTTCATGGCCCAGCCGTGGCGGCCACTGGGCCCGTCGTAGCGGATTTGGTAGCCGTGTGCCACCATCACAGCGGTGACCTCGTTGGGAGTCAGTTCCACCATGTCGTCAAGGTCACGCAGGATGGCGTCGGTGGTTTTCAGCATGGTGCTGTTCTCGTCCGGCTCCCAGTTCTGCAGGTAGGCTTCGAGTGCCACCAGTGCCACGCTTGCGCTCTCTTGGCTCTTATCGTTCTCGTTCATTGCGCACCTCCTTTCTTGTTCTGCATCTCGAGGAACGAGATGATGGCCTCGCTCACGGTGGTGAGGTCGGCGATGTCGTCGAGCCACAGACTTGTGGTGGTGATGGATGTCTTGCGGTGCTGCACCGTGATTTCCACGCCCGTCGGGGCATCCACCTCCGGCTCGAAGTGGCGAGTAATGACGATGCGCACGTTGTCGCGCTCAAACGCCGTGGTCAGCTGCTTCTGTCTCATACGGCACCCTCCTTTCCCGGCATGGCTGTCATGCCGCTGTAGTCGTCCTTGATGCGGCGGTCATCCCCGAAGCTGTCGGTGAACACATAGTGGCCACGGTAAGTGCCCATTTTCTGCCACTGGTTCAGCGGCTCGTTGAAGGCATAGCACTCCACGCTGCCTAAACGTGTGGCCAGGTTATCACCCTTGCGGTGGCACTCTGGGCAGGTGCCCTCGAAGTGTTCAAGGACCTGTGTGCCCTTGCGCAGCTCAAACTGCCAGATGTGTCCTTTCATAACTCACCTCCTTCCTTTGTTGGCAAATTGAGATGTTGTAATAACCAATTAACTCCAGCTATGAAAGATTCTTCGCAATAGTCTTCTACGCCACGGGCATAGTCCTCGTTTGAGTCGCTGCACGACTTCACATAACTCAACATACCATTGCCATACTTTTCAGCAGCTTTTGCAATGGCATCTTGTAGCTCAGCACCTCCTACCTGGACCAAGGACAGCTCGTGGAGGCGCAAGGCCTCGTCGCGCTCGGCGTTGCACTCGGCAACCGCCAGTTTGCGGCGGTAGTCGATGTCTACTTTCTGCAGTCGCAGTGCATGTATGCGTTCTGTGAGTGCGTCGAGCTCGTCCTTCACGTCCTCATGGTTGTAGGCGCGAGTGAGCAGCATGCTGCGTTCGTTCATCGTCAGCTCAATGTCGCGGCTGATTTCAACTTGTTTGCGGTCAAGCTCAAGTTGCAGGTCGGCACGGCGGCGCAGGTAGCGCGTCTTGATTTCGCGGCGGGTTTGGTTGCCGGTATTCATAACTCAGCACCTCCTTTCTTGATGTCAAGGGTGAGGTACAGGGCGAGCTGCACCGCCCAGGCGAGTGTGATGCACGCCATGCGCACAGGATGCGCACCAGTGATGTGATAGGACATGATGGCGATGAAAGCCACCACACCAAGCACGATGCTCAGGCGTAGAGAGGTTAGTAACTCCAGTGCTTTTGTGGCAAGCGCTTTGGCCAGTTCCCTGATGGGAACGCTCTCGGTCGGGGTCAATGAAATCTGATTCATTGTATCAGTAGTTTAGCATTATAGGCAGAAAAACGGCTGCCGTTATCCCGTCGCTAAACTACTGATAGTTCTACCCCGAAGAGCAAAGTATCATGGATAAGGCAGCCGATGGCTATTATGTTGCGGGGGACAAAAAAAAGCCCACCGCGATATGTGAGCAATATCCGATGCTCAAGCGGGATGAGAACCCTCATCAGTAGTTTAGCGATGGCAAAAGTAGGTCGAATTATTCACCCGACCAAATTTTTTTCAAAAAAAGTGCTGAAATATGTTCTAAAACATATTATTTGATGACAACGCCATCATATTCAATATTACCTCCGATACAATGAGCATAGCAGTCCGCAAGCGACTCATTTCTACCATCTACATAAAAATAAAGATCTTTATTATGCTTGGTCTTGCAGACTTTAACCACTTCATTCTTTGTAAGTTTTCTTTTTGATGACAAATTTGTGGTATACTGATTGTCATAAAGAAGGGTAAAATCAATTCCGGCTATTGTTTCGTGTTGACCATTTTTAGCTTCATTGAACACATCCAAACTCTCATCAACAGCGGTTGTTGATGTTTGTGTCTTACCAGTAGCCTCATCAAGGTACGATAAACTTAAACATGTCCAGTTCGTTGCTTCTCTCCAATCGCCTCCGTTATACTTCAGTCTGATGCTAACTTTGCGCGGAACTTTCATACCCAGCCCATTGAGAGTTTTGATATTAGCCACTGCATGATACTCATCAGTAGTTTCCTCGTCAACACCAACAAGGTCAAAATCCAAATCATCAGCAGAAAGGACGTCTGCACGAACCATATCCTCGGCAATGATACCGGCTCTTATTGTGTTTGCCCCCTCGCTGTCTCCACACGATACAAAGCACATCTGCAGAGCCATTGCCGCAACCGCTGCGACTAATAAAATAAACTTTTTCATAGGTTAATAATAATGATTAAACGCTGCAAAGGTACGAAATTATTAGAACAAACTTTTGGATTGGCCAAACATTTTCAAGATTATTTCAAAATTTGCTTCAATTCTTCCTCGTAGATGATGCGGATGTCGTGCCCTTTAAAACGCCAATCTTCAATCTTCTTAATCTTGCTCGGACCGGCACCTTGCCCCATCACAACAACAGTAGTCTTGCCCGATATGGCAGTGTTGATGTCTGCACCTAATGACTGAAGACGCTTGCCGAGTTCGTTCCGGTCGGGAAATGCGGCGAAGGTGCCAGTGATAACCACATTGGCATGGAAGAATAGTGTGTCCTTATTCTGCACCTGGTCATCATCCAGTGGGACGAGTGTGCTGCGCTCAAACTTCTTGGCAGCAGCCGAAGCCATGGCAGCGGCAATGCCACCACGGAATGTTGTAGCCACAATATCGCCTTGACAAGCGAGGAACACCTTGGCGCATGCCAAAGCGTCGTCAAGGGCGTTGTGGTGTTCCCCCATGGGGATGCCATACTGCTTGCAGCATGCAGTGAGTGACTGGCCGGTCATCTCGAATGTGCAGTAGTTGTTGGCCGTGTCAATTCCTGTGAGGCCATAGTAGTCCATGCAGCGTTGCATGATGTTGATGTCGGCTCCCCGGTTATGGCACACGATAGACAGGTCTGTGATAAATGACTTCAGTGTGGGAAAAAGTTGTTCAAAGGTTGGAGCGTCAGCGACCATTTCCGGAGTGATGCCATGCACATGCGTGTTGTTTTGTTCCCTGCTATCGGGAATTGGATTGATCAGCGAATAAAATTCCTGCTGAATGTTGCCGTTAATCACTTTCACCAGCCCGATAGCGCAAGCACTGGTGAGTTCGGCTGTCATCGTCTCGAAGTCGATGGCCACAAAATTCAAGTTTCTCATAAAAACAAAAACGGTTCACACCTCGGGAGGGCATTCCCTCGGTGCGAACCTTAAAAACAGCTGTTATGCTTTACTGTTACGGTCATCGAATGCCCTCAATGGCCGTCACCAGAGTTTTCACGCTGCAAAGGTACAAAATAGATGCAGCAAAGTTTTGGAACGGCCAAAAAAAATCCGCATTTTTTGCGGATTTATGGGGTGGAACATAAAAATGCCGCTCGTGAGGCGGCTGAGATAGTGGGAGAGATTGAATTATTTACATCAGAATAAACATTTTATAAAAGAGGAAACTATTTATAAATAAAGGTTGATTTATGGCAGACAAAAACCTTATTATTAGATATAATAATAAAACTAAAATCGAATATATTATATCATGAGAATAAAAAAGAAGACGTTTGTAAAGATTTTGAAGTACATGATTCTAATACTCCGAATCACACATCTATTCTTCCATTTTGTTTTGGGAGTTTGACTATTAAAGAAACGGTTCCGACAGTGATTGCCGGAGCCGTTTCATTGTATCTATTGTCACACACTAGCATTAAAAACTATTATGCGAGACCCTTTATTATCTATTGTTTCAAGATTATATCCCCTTGGACTAGCCAACCCACGATCAAGTAAATCCTTAAATGCCATAATGGATTCCTCAAATAATTTTTCATTTTCAGGATTGGAATTTTTGCGCTTTTTTATTATGCGTTTCAATTCTTTTTCTGTTTTGCCCATGATTAAATGAATTTACGTGTTTGTATGAAAAGCGGTATATTGTACTTACTAATGTAATCACTAACTTGTTGGTAATATTTGCGTATAGCGATACGAAAACTCTTTTTGTCGCTATAATCCTCAATTATTAATTTCAAATCTTCTAATGCTTCGATATTAATAGGTCTCCCGTGATACTTCCATTTATTGTTGTCTCCAAGTTGTTCTGCAATTTTTGCTGCACGCTCCTTTTTCTCTTCAAGTGTAACATTTTCACCTGTTGATGAATGAGTAACCCAGTTTTTAAATTTATATTGAACCAGCCATTTTTTAAGTAATAAGATTGTTAACTCTTTTGCTTGCTCATAAGTTCTTAGTTCTGCGAGATCAAAATCTTTTAATATCATAAACTCTGCACTCGTCAGCGTGTTATTCTGAGCTTTCTCTATTAGACTATTAATCTTATCTAGATAACCGAGAGCTGGTACAAAGTGACCGTCTTTATTTTTTACTTGAGGGTCTATTGGCCCTAGCACAGATGAATAATCCATCCAAATTTCATCACCGCTCATACAAAAGATTGTTCCTGCACTATAAGCGTAGTCTGGAACGATAAAGGAAACTTTCTTATAGTGATGACGAATGATATTTACGTATCTTTCAACAGCAGTTGCACTACCTCCTGTCGTCGTTAACACGATTGATAGATGTTCCTTCTTGTCTGGGTCTTCTGCAAGACTTTCAATTATCTCAAGGAAAACGGGTTCACTCCCATCTACAAGAGGACCGAAGTAGCATAAGACATCGCTACCCGTGATGCTCTCTAATTCTTTAAGGGAAGTTTGAAGCAATTCCTTTAATGCCTTTGTAATTGGATTTGCCATAGTTGTGTTAACAAGTTTCAGCCGTTAGCATTTGGACACGTGCACTTTGACTGTTCAAAATGTCCTTGTCATCAGTAACTAATATAACTTTATTTGACTGCATATTGCATAATTCAATGTAATACGCATCATTAAAATCAATATCTTGCATATCAAAGAAGCGAACCACATCAACAGCATTAAAGCTATCAGATATTCTGTCAGCAAGTTGTAATATGTCGCGCACTTGACCCTTCAAGTCTTTTAATGTTTCTTTATAATCCTCTGTGCCTCGATAATCGCGTTTAAAATCAGATGCCATAACATTCTCTGGCAGTCTCTTCCACATCTTAAAAGATATTTGCAAACAAGCATTAACATATTCTGCAAGAACCAAAGAACTCACGAATATAGATGCTCTAGCTATTTGAATATCTCTCAGCAGATTAGAGTAACCTCTTTGTTTAGCCTTACGTGTACCAGCTAGAGGTCCAAAAATCGACATCCACACATTCGTATCAAAGAAGAATACATCTCCAGATTTGACCGAATAATCCTTTATAAGTGTTGCGCTCATGACAAAACTTCTTCTATTGATTCTTCGTATTGCTGCTGATTTGAATAAAACAGTTTTGCATTGTCTGTCACTTTCTTAATACGAGCAGCCAAATCAACAGTAATATGGCTCAACAACAAACGTCCCTTAAGTTGTTCTGTTGTGTAGTCTTTGTACAAAGTCCCTATAAGAACATTCAAAAATGCGGTTGTGGCCAACTCGATGTTCTCAAAATCAAGTTCTACTATATTACCCAGACCGAGGTTATATGCAACTTTCTCATAGATAGGTTGAGCCTCATCAGGTGTTACTCCTTGGTGAAGTGACACCAATTCGTCTAATTTGAATAAGATGGTTTCCATATTACTTATAGAAGATTATTTATATCAATTTCATCGCTCATCAAATATCTTTGATTGTCGTTGAAGTTAAATGCCATATTAACTATAGTTCCTGGAAATGCGAAACGTATTTGTTGCATTGCCAGAGTACCATTACTATATTCAATCATTCCATCACCTGAAACAATTTGCAAGAATCCCTGATTCATTTTGATAAACTCAATCAAGTTCCATAACCCAAGACCGCCGGGAGTGTCCTTTGTCGTATTTCCATTTCCTGTTGCCCAATGGATTGCTTGACACGACGAAATGGTTGGAAGATTTTTGCTCGTCAAAAAATCATTAACATTGGTTACTATGGATTTACCACAATCAACAATTGTCATTTCCAATACAGGAATCGTTTTATTAGAGTGATACTCTCCACAACAATAAATATCTTCACAATTTCCATGAGTAGCAGCATTCGCGAAGACCTCAAAAATACATTCTCGAATGTATATGCCCGCTTTATCTGTGTGAGATGGAAATTGTTGTTTAGCAATCAAATTCTCATCAATGTACTGTTTAAACTCATGCGTTTGCAGTGATGAGAATTTTTGATATGGGATAAAATTCTGCCTTTCTTGTGATGTTGTTTCAACCTGAAATGCACTAAAGAATTTATTTCGAGTGAGACATCTTTTCACACCTACAGCTGTGGGTGGTCTAAGCCAAATGCTCTTTCCGTGTAATTTTGCACTACCTAACAATGCTCCTAATACGGCAGCCAAATTAGCGTCAAAATTAATACATTGAGAAAAATCCACAAGAATATTTGTTGCGCCACAACTCATAATATCATTATAGACCATAATCAAGTGCGAGTAACCGGCTTCGCTCGTCGGCACCCGTTCTGCAAGGACTGTCACAAACGCATTTTCGGTCATAATGATATACTATAAAAGCATTTATATCATCTTGTCAACATTGTTATTAATGCCGCAGATGTAGATTTCGCCATGCAAAGGTAAATAAAAATATGATACGCTGTATCTTTTAATCTTGTAAATTTACTTTCCACAGCGTACATTTAACATTTCAGCGCGGGTGGGTGCGGTAGTAGTGGCTGTTCTGGCGCATTTTTTTGTCGTCGAGGGCGTCGGCGACAAGTCCCACGAATTCCCTGCCGAGCGACTCGGCCATGAACTCTTTGATGTTCATGAACGATGCGTAGAACTTCCTCGACATCCATGGCCGACGCTGGCGCACCTTCGCGCGTCCGATGTCTCCCGGATTGCCGCGGGCCACCTCACGCCCTGTGCCGTAGTTCTGCCACAAGCCGTACTCGAGGAACGACTGGGAGAGCGTAATGGTGGTGATGCGTTCATCCTTGTCGCAGCGTATGCCCACCACCGAGTTGAGGAGCGCACCCGTGTCTATCACGTCGAGCAGCAGGATCTGCTCTTTCCAGATCTTCACCATGGTGTCGTTGAACGCCATGACATACTTCTCGCGCTCTTTCAGCGCCTGTTGTTCGGTCAGCTCAGCCATTCTTCGGGGCGATAGACAAGGTTGGTATATACGTCAAATCCAATTTGGAAATATGCGCACGCCGCTCCCATGGCAAAATACTGCTCAATCTCTGTAAACTGTACCCGGGGGTCGAAGTAGAGCACACCCTGCTCGATCCGCGTGCGCTCCTTGAACAGCACGCTCATCATTTGCCGGAACAGTTCCCGCATCTCGTCCATGCAACGCTGCCGCGCGGCCATGTCACCCAATGCGTGGCGCTTCATCATAAACACTGTCTTCACACGTCGAGTGTGAGGAGTATTGTTCAACTCGGTGTAGCCGGGGCTGAGGTCGCTCACGCACACCGCGGCCGTGACCGTCTGCGCCGTGGCGATATAGTCCTCCAGCCCCTGCAGGCCGCTCACACGAGCAAAGCGGTAGCCCTGCGACTGCGCCAGCACGTTGCGCGACACCAGGTCCTCGAAATACGTCGTCGCGTCCCAGTTATAGTTTTTGTCAAGATTTGCCATACTTCCGGTTGATTTCTTCATATTCACGGGCGAGCGCGTCCAGTTCGGTCAGCGCGCGCCATGTGTCCATGTTCAGGATGTCTCGCTCTTTGGTGATGTCGCCTTTGGTCAGCGCACGGATCTGCGCGTTCATGCTGTCCTGCAACCGACGGCTCAACGACTGTGCCGAGCCGCCGCCCAGCAGGTCGCTGTCATCGTGGCTCGGTTGCAGGAAGTGGGGAAACTGCTTGGCGAAAAACGCCTTCAGCGACGTCCACCAGTAGAACACGTTCATCTTCTCTGCCTGGTTGAGTTGCAGCCCATCGGTGTCATACAGGAACTCACCCATCTGCGTCAGCAGCGTGTGCTGCTGGCTGTGCAGATAGCCTTGATACAGGTTCTCGACGTACAGGTAACGCTCGAAGGCGACACCCTGCAAGGTGGCTTCCACGGCGGCATGGCCTTTCACTACGCCGATGCGCACCGGCTCCATGGGCAGCGCCTCGATGAAGTCCAGCGCGTGCAGCGCGTTGTAGAGCACAGCGGCGGTGACGTATGCCTCCGTCTTGCCTCGACGGATCAGATAGCCGTCGCCATAGCGGCACACCACTTTCAACTTGCCCCACAGGAACAGGCAGTAGGTTTTCACCTGCGCTCCACTCAGGTTGGCGGCCAGCAGGTTGTAGACATAGTAGAGCTGGTTGTCGTCAAGCTCGCTCCACGATGTCGGCATTTTGATGTTGATAATTGTCGGTTTCATATATAATTGTTGATTAGAAAAAATAGCCTTTTGAATCTTTTTTGTTGCGGAACACCGGTGGGTCAAACAGCCGCGCCGTCTCGCTCTCTGCCCATTCAGGGTATTCCTCAGGCTGCTGGCGCACATAGTTCACGATGCGGTCCAGCATTCGGTGGTTGCGGGGTTCGCCTTTCAGTTCGATGAACACGCAGTCGCGCACACGCAGGGCGAGGGTGACATCATCGTGGAGAGCTCCTGGAGAGCGCAACGACAGGCGTAAGCGCCCCATTAGCGACTCGCTCACCCATTTTTCCGCTATGGCAGCCTCTATGTTACGGGCGCGGTCGCGCAACTCGAGGAATGCATCCCAGCGGTTGCCAGTCCATTCGGGGCCGTACACGCCCAGTTCCGCATCACGTGGCGACTGCAGCAGCGTTTGGCAGAACCAGTCGCGCTGCTTGGTTTGCATCCAGTCCTCACGCTCGCTCAGGCTGTCGAGTAGATAGTCGATATTGAGGTCGCGTCCGGCTGTCATGCTCTCAATCAGCCGTTCCACACGTTCCTTACTCGCCGGAGCCACGTTCTGGTTGCTCACGATACCGAAGCCATTAGGCGTGAGCACCACGTCGAGGCTCGGGATGGCCTGCCGCATCGCCTCGCTCATGATGAGGATGGCGGTCTGTTGCCAAATGGTCGTGTCCGGATCTGCGGCTATAGCGTCCAGCACCGCGGCGCCGGTGAAGCGGTCACTCACCCATTGCTCGGCAATAACGAGCCACGGATGCACTTTGTCGTATAGCGGTTTCTCGCCCTCCACGGTGGTCACCACATTGGGCAGCAGCCGCAGCAGGGTCGCGTTGTCAGTTATTATTTTCATCGGTCTCGTTATTTGGGGTTACTTCTTTCGCGTCGCGGTTCTCGTCGAGGGTGGTCAACTGCATGAACGGCACGTCCACCGTCACGCCCTCCCAGCCGTTCTGCTTGATGATGATGCGGTGCACCATGAAAAGCAGGTCGTGATACGGCTTCTGCAGGGCTTGGGCTATGGTGTAGAGTTCGCGTTTGTCGCTGCCGCTGTTGTTGCTCTGGCTCTTTCCCGGCACGCTGCCCACGAGGTTACTGTGCACCTGCATCGTGAAGCAGATCATGTTCACCGCCTCCTGAATGTCGCTCTCCCAGTCGCCGCCCTCTTTCGTCGAGTCTATCTTGGTAATCAGCACCTCGTGGTTCTCTTTGCCGTCGGGCGTGACGTAGAAGTTGGCGAACCACGTCTTCCCCGAGTTCTCGGCACCCGTCAGGAAGTCAAGAATTTCCTGCTTCACCTCCACCACGCGCTGCTGCTTTTTCTTCGGGTCGGTGATGCCCTCCTGCTTGAACAGCCGGTCGAAGTATTTGTCCGAAATCTCCACCAGGTATTTCAGCGGAGCCGTATTTTTGATCTTCGCCTCCTTGGCGATGCCGATGAGCTGCTTGATGTTGTACCACTTTGAGCGCAGCAGGCTCGCCCAGTAGGGAATCGGGTAATAGGTGTGGTCGGCCGTGGGCATCCGCGTCACGATGGCGAACTTCGTCTCCTTGCACGAGGTGATGCGCTCCTTCAGATCGCTCCATGGGCTGTGTTCGTTCAGCAGCGGAATCACCTCTACGTCCTTGATCGTCGCCGGCTCGTCGCGCCACAGGGCGTACAGCACATTCTCAATCACACCGTGTTTGTTGGCAGGAGAGAAACGACAATAGCACGCTTCTTTGCGCAGCAGCCGGGCAATGTGCTTGCGGTCTTGGCTCAGGATAATCACGCTCACCGCGAAGCCCCAGTGTTTCAGGTCCTGCGACACGCCCAGGAAATAACTCGAGAGTGGATTGTCAAGCAGCCACTCGTCAACAGCAGCGGTAACCTTGCGGCTCGCGTTCTCGCAGTTGTAGCGCAGGCCGTTGCCGTAGCACATCTGCGCGTTCCACAACAGGCATGTGCTCATTGTTTCGTCGCGCTCTATCAACTCGAGGATGTTATAGGGCATCTTATTGTCCGCGCCCCACGGCATAATCTTGTGCTTGCCCGCAATCGTCATCGGCAGGATGTTCTCGTGGTCACGAAACACCGAGTTGCTGTCCACCATGAAGGCCGCACGCCCCGCCACACCGGGAATGTCCTCGATGCTGGGGGTCATTATTCGTTCAAAACTCTTGCTCATAAGTATATCGTCAATCCGTTAATCTCAAACATCAGCACGTCGCGTATCGTGCGAATTTGGCGGCTCGTCAGCAGTTTCACCTGCCGCGTGCCGCTGCGGAAGTTGTATCGCAGCCCGATGCAGTTCTGCAGGTGCAGCACCCTTCCGTCCTTTGCCCACACTTTCAGGTCCACCGGGTCGCCGCTGTCAATCATCTTCCGCGCTGTGGTTATGTGTACCGCTTTTGCCATATTATGTGAATTGGTAGGTGAATGCTTGTGTGAATATTCTCGAGGCGCGCGCCGACACCTGCAGCGAGCCGCGGCCGTCGCTGCGCAGCCATGTGAATTTGGCGCTATTTAGTGTGCCGTTGTCATCGCTCACGGCACACTCGCCCTCGGTGATAACTATCGGCGAACCATCGGGCAGCCACACTCCAGGCGACGTGATTAATTGGTCAATCCATTCGGCGGTGGCCACCGGCAGCGCAGCCGTCTGCACCTCATGCTCCACCTCGCGGCTCGGGTTGTAAAGCACGCGGCGGCGGGCCACATAGCCGACCTTGCGCTCGTCCTTGGTCTTGGTCACCGTCGAGCACGTCAGCCGCGCCCACTCCGGCACGTTGAAGCAGTTTAGGAACAGGAACGACGCGTTAGCCTCCGGTTCCTCACGGTAATATTGCATCGCTCGGCCACCCACACGCACCGTCAGAGCAAGCACGGTGAACGGGCCTTCCACCACGGCGGCCACACGCGCCGTCACCGTGGCCATGTCAAACGTCACGCTCTGCACTGCGCCGTCTGCTGTCAGCGGCTCTGAGGCGGCGATGGTCAGGTGCTGCACCGCACCGTCCGCGCCACGATAGGCCACGTTGATCGCCGGGGTCACATCCGCGCCCGCCGCGCGCTCGACGAAGTACAGCGTCTCGTCAGCGCCATCCGGCGGCAACGGCTTCCAGTCGAGCGTGCTCAGGAAACGATTGTCGAGCCACAAAGCCGCGGCACCGGTCACGTCCTTATCGCAATAAACCACATTCACAGTCGCGCTCGTGGTCATCTCGCTGTCACCGGCCTCGGCAATCCACACTTCAAGTGTAATCAGCGATACATCCCTCGAACGCATGTGCCGCTCGATTGTCTCCCGCACCTCCCACAACCGCACACGGCCGTCGTGAGGAGTCAGCGTCACGTGCAGGAATGGGCTGTCTTCTGCCGTGTCATATAATGCTACCAGCACGTGCTCGCTGCTGCTCGACCATTCCGGGTCGGGCAACTGGCTGCTCAGGCACAGCGCCGGTATCGTTGTCAATAATGATGCTGCCATTGTCGTTTATTTTGTGCTCAAAGGTAGAGTCTTTCTGTCCGGCGACAAAAGACAAGCGGCTGCGCAGGATCACACCATGCACAGCCGCAAAAAAAATAACCGACAAATATTTATTAACGCTCAGCCTATGCCGATGATCGAGAAACCGCTGCTGCACGACTGGGGCATCTTCTCGCAACCGATATAGAGCGTGTCGAACGCGTCCGTGCCGTCGGTGCGGTGCTCCAGCAGGTTCTCCTCGTCCTCCGCGAGTTTCTCACCGCTCTTGTTTTTCCTGAAGCCGTTGCGACCGCGCTCCACACCTGCCGTCTGGATGGCCAGTATCAGGTCATCATTGTTCTGGCGGTTGAACATCGGCATCAGCCGCTGCTTGCCCGCGAAACCCTGGTTGATAAGCAGGTATTTCTCATCGTGCCGCATCGGGTTGCCCAGATACACGTCCACCACCGTCCAGCCGTGGCGCTCGAACTCATGGCACACAACCCAGCGGAAGTCCTGCTCGTTCACCGCGTAGTTGCTGCCCTTCGCCGTCGCGTCCCAGTAGTAAACCACCGTCTTGTTTCTATGAAACTGGTAGTAGCGGCAAAAGTCGTCAACCAACTCGGGGATCTTGCGGTCGAACTTCACAAAAAACGACTTCAGCACAAGCAGGTGCTTCCCACGGGGCTGACCGCACACAATCCAGTTGATGTTAGCGTTGTAGTCCATCCCTATGCACAACGGCGAGTCCGGGTCCACATCCTTGTCGGCACGGCTGTCGATGGCCGTCGGGTCGAAGTCATAGCCCAACGAGTCCAGATACTCGAAGTTGCTGTCATTGTACTTGTGCCGCTCACGCATGCTCGAGTAAAAACCGTCTTTCGCGATGCCTATCCGCTGGCACAGTATGCTCGTCTGGAACGTCAGCGGCGTCAGGTCGCGCTTCATCTGCTTGATGTAATTCTCACCCAGCAACTGCAGGTTCTCGATGCTGCTGTATTCCTTGTAGTACACCGCCACCGAGCGCATCCGGTTCAGGTCGCGGTCCATCCGTCGCAGATAGCCACGCAGGTACTCCGGCACCGTCTTCCCCTCGGCGCGCAACTTGCGGATCCGCTCTTTCGTCGACCATATTTGCCAGACCGTCGCCTTGATGGTTTCTATCAATTCCTCGTCCATCTGCTCGCGATAGTGCAGGAACCACGAGCCTTTAGTGGTCTGGGGCATATCGCTCAAGATCATCACAGAGTGGTTGAACGAGTGCATGCCGAAGTGGCTTTTGATACCGCCATTCGCCGGGAATACCTCATCTTTCAGTTTCGCGTAGTCAATGAATTTCGCCTCGTCAACAAGCACCCAACTCAACGTCAGCGAGTTCGCCGAGCCGGGGCGGTCCTGCGAAATGATGATGGCGCAAGAGCCGTTGTAGAATGTGATGACGTGCTCATAAAACTTCGGCTCGATGATTGGGGCGGCGAAACTCTTGGGCGGACGTTTGCCCACCACATAGTGCACCCCCTCGATGAAGCCCCAACGCTTCCACGCCGTTAACAAGCCCGGCAGCGTGTTCGTCAAACCGTGGCGGAATGTCGGAACCACCACAGCCCCGGTGCTGCCCGGCATGCGTTGCATATTGCGCAGCACAAACGGGGCGGCTATCGAGTCGGTTTTGCCCGTGCGGCGACCAGCCACGATAACCGTTGTGTTCGCCCCGATCAGCTGCGTCAGCCGCTGCGGTTTATTGAAGTATATCGGATTCGTCGGTTTCATCTTCTTTGCCCTCCACACTCCACAACTCACCTTCCTCGAGATCCGCTTCCTCAGCCTCCACATCCTCGATGTCGATGCTCTCCCTGCGATACTTGGCAATCATGTCCTTAATGCGCTGGTCGATGTTCGGCAGCGGCTTGATGCCCAGCACACTCGGGTCGGCCGTAGCGGTGAACGGCTGCACCACAATCAAATCAAACGGCATCTGCTGCTCATCCTCCACGTCAACGCGATTGTACTTCGCATAACTGCTGGCCGCACGCTCCATCGTCTTCGTGTCCTTGCGTTTTTTCGCCATCTGGTATGTCTCGAGCAGCATTTGGTTCGCTTTCCAGCGGTGGAAGTCACGCGAGCTTGCCTGTAACGCCGGCAGCAGTTGTTTGATGACCGCCAAATCTGCATAAATCGCACTGTCACTTAATCCGGTCCTCCCTGTGAACTCCTCCACGAACTGGCGGTCGGCCAAGTCGGGATTAGCCAACACCCATTGATATTCGTCGCGCACGCGCAACAAGCGAGTAATCGTCACAGCATCATATTTCTGCTGCAACTCACCCTCGCCCGTGAACAAGTCACTGAGGCACACGTCTATAATCTTCGGCAGGCCCATCGCTTATTCATCGTCTTCCATGTCCATTAGAGCCCGACGCACACTCTCGAGGGCAAGCGGCGAGCCTACTTTAGCAAGCATCATCTCCTGCTTACGCAGGGCGACTTTCGACGAGACCTTGCCTTTTGTGTACGCTTTTTCGGCCGGGCTCCCCTTGACCTTGATGTCTCGCCTAAGATTTTCGGGATTGATGCCAAGCACGATGGCGATGTCCGAGATGGGGAGATATAGCGATGCCATCTGCTCAATCTGCTGTAATTCTTTGTCGGAATAAGTCATTGAGAGGGACTGAGTGGTTAGTAATCAAATCGTCAACTTGCTTTTTCAGTGTTGTAAAAATGGCCTTATCCGTCGATATAAAGGCACTTTCAGCACGATTACCGCGCGTAAGATTCTGCGATGTAACCACAGAGACACAATCGCCGTAAAGCGATTGCACCAGCAATATTTTGCTGTGGTTGTCGGCGAGATAAGTCCGTTCAATCACTTGGTCAATGAACGCCCAAAGTTTCAGCGTCTTGTTAGTCGCTTTATGGTCGAGAACAAGATTGAACTCTTTTACCCGCTGTGATTTTTCAATGAAATACAGACGGCGCAGAAACTCCTCGCTGATAGAGAATGAAGTTTGCCAGACGGTGGACACGCCCAACTGGTCAAGGATCCAGTCGAGCACGTCCGCCACCTGCAGGGCATTTGTCAAATATGCCTGATTGGGGCACGAAGCCAGCGGCTTCAACCAGTTGTCAATATTGGTGTCGCGCCTCATTCAATGATGCCCAGTTCTTTCAGTTCAGCGGTCATTTTCTCGGTAGGATTCACCACCAAGGCGTAGGCCTCAGCAAGTTTTTGCTTCAACTCATCGGTGGGATTGGCACGATAGCGGCCTTTCTGCAAGTTAATGAGCGACACGGCTTTCTTGCTCGCAGTTCGGGCATCGTCATGCGCGACCACTTCACCGGACGACACATCAAAGCCGTCATACTTTGCCCAATTCTCATGCAGGCGATTGTCAAGCTCAATCAGTTCTTTCAAGAACGGATAGCGGTCGCTGTCAGGACAGGTGCCGGGGCGGTTCGTCAGCACGCGAAGTTCGGCATGCAAGGCACGCATACGCTGCACGATACCGAGGTTCTCGACATAGAGGGCTTGAATCTCGTCGGGCAGCGCATCATGGTCGTCACGCTTGCCCGCCTTGAACTCACTCGCAGGATTCGTGTCCTGAAGGCTCAAGTGGTCGTTGTATATCTTCTCCACCTTCACGGCCATCGCCTCCACCTGCTCGTGAGTCACCTGCTGCAAGCGCACTTTCAGGCGTTTTTGCAGTTCATATTCTATGTGACGCGCCCAGCGAGCCGGGCTACTCATAATGTTGCGATACTGGATTTTGTTGCCTGTCAACTGAAGCAACAGCATCGCACCCTCCTCGAGGTTGCGACTATCGGCAGGACTCTCCAGCCAGTCCTGGATGCGTCTCGTGAATTTCTCGTCAATTTTCATAATTTGTTGTTTATTCCGGCGAAAAACACCAGATTTTTATTCAATGGAACAAACAGTTTCTTCATCGCCAGCAGCGTCTGTCCGGTGGTCACAAAATCATCGAACACGATAAGATTGTGCTCCGGCGGCAGCACATTGAGCGTGAACACTGCGTTCACACGCTGGCGGCTGTGGCACAACGCCACGTCCTCATAGAAAGGAATATTCAGCGACTTAGCCATTTGCTCACAAATCAGCGAGGCAAAGTTGTGCTGCTTGTGCCGCCGCTTCGGCGTGGTTACCAATGCCCAGTCGGAACCGGCCAAGGCACCACCCAGCACATCGGTAATGAGCCGAGCCATATTGTCGGCAAAGTAGCCAATCATCGTGTCATCACCCTTGATGTCGGTGAGCGTGCGGCCATAAACCGACTTTTGCCACAGCGAGATAAAGAACACACCGCTGCGGCGCGTGATGCGCACCTTGCGGTCGAAGTCGCAGCGAGCCTCCACCGATTTGTCCCACGCCTTGCGATGCTGCTCGGCGAACAAATCTTTTTGCGGCTCAAAAAAAGGAACATCGGAGATGTCGAGTCCCGAGGCCGGCGACACGTCACTCAAGAGGTCGCTCCAAAAACTCTCCATCTCCGATGTGGGTTCAAGCATCACTCACCGCCGGCAGGCGTGACGGTTCCGGCACAGTTGATCTCGCCGTCCTCGGTGTCGAGCGTGCCGACATAGAACGGGGCGGCAATCTCATCGGTGACTTCCACGTTGATGGTCGTGCTCGCGGGGTTGGTGCCTTGGCCTTGGTCCTGGTTGACCGTGGTCTTGGTGGCCCAACGCTCGTTGCCCAGCACACGGTAGTTGCCGGCCATGTCTTCGTACACATACACCGTGTCACTGTTGTTCAGGAACCCGGCGGCTGCCGTCGCTTCCTCGGTGACACCGTTGTGCACAAAGATAGCTTTATTCAACTGGGTCTGGCTCGGGGCCTCGCCTTGAGGCTCACTAGTCACCGTGCTCTTGTCGATGTTGATGTCCAGATACTGCCAATGAGCGTCGGCCGCAAGCGTGAAGTTGCCTACCAGGGCGGCACTCGTCGGACGACCGAACGTGTCGCGGGGCAGCGTGGGATAATTCACAATCAAGCTCTTGCTGACGAAGTACACCCTGCGGCGAACGCCGGGGTACTGGGGCTGGCCCTCACACCAACCGAGCGACTTCTGTAGATTGGGACAAGTCTTTGTTGCCATAATTCTTCACTTTTTAGGGGTTAGGGGTCACAGGATCACTCACAAGCGCAATGTCGCCGGCAGTGGCCACAATGGGGTTCTTGAACTTCACCACCTTGAGGAAGCGGTAGTCGAGTGTGCGGAACTGCACGCCGAAGAACATCTTCGCGGCGGCCGTCAGCGTGTCCACATTCAGGCGCAGCACCTCGAGGCGCTCCAGGTCGCTCATCGAGTCGTAGCCGTACACCATGTTCATCTTCGGGGCGATGTACATCAGCGTGCTGCCGGCAAGGCCGTCCATGGGGGCGAAGGTCAGGCGACCGTTGCTGCCCTCCACGATGGGCTGGTTGTACTGCTTGTTGTAGGGCAGCGTCGTGTGCGTCAGCTGATAGCCCTCGTTGTAGAGGTCCACCAGAGCCGGGTCGCAATAGATGAAACGCTGCTGACGGCGTAGACGCTGGTCAAGACCGAACTCGATGGTCTTCAGTGCGTCAACCACATTGGCTGCGTCAATGTCCTCGTCAAACTCCACGAGGTTCTTGTTCGCGCGGCTCACCTTCCCCGAGGTGATGTTTGCCTCGGTGATGGTGTTGAAGCCGTTGAAAAGCTCCATGGTGGTGGTGCCGTTGGCATTGCGCTCGGCATCAAACAGCGCGAGCGACAGGTTCTCTCCGGCTGCCGCCATGAGCTGACCGAGCAGCAACTTGGCGAACTCCGTCTGGGTCATTCCGTTGCCCAGCGTGCTACCGTGTTCGCCGAGGAAGGTCTGCACATAGTCGTTGGGGCAGAAGTCAATGTTCATCGCACCGAAGAACATTTCAAGCTCCTGATAGGTGATAGCCAGCGAAGCATCACCGCGCTTATTAGCGGCATAGGGGTAGAATTGGGCATCTACATTGTAGCCGCCCAGAAGCTGGTTCGTGCGGCAGCCGGGCAGGCCCGTGAGGAACTTCACACTCTCGCCCATAGCGAGGTGAGGCATCATGAGCAGCGTCTTGTGCCACTTCTTGGCGGCATCTTTCCACGCCTGCTCGGTAGGTGCAGGAAGGATTGTAGGGGTTACGTTTGCCATAACTGTCAATTCAATTTGTTCAACAACTCATTGGCGTCGGCGAGCGCGGCGAAGTAGTCATCGCCGGTAACATTGCTCTCCTTGCCGTCATCGATCACTTGGGCAGAATTATCTGCGGGTTTCTTTTTGAGATCCGCAATCTCCTGCTCTTTCGCGGTGAGTTGGGCACGCAGGTCGGTAATCTCCTTGTCGCGGTCGGCGACTGTAGAGTGCAAGATGGCAATCTGCTCGCCATCGGTGGCCATGTGGTCCTCGATGACTTGCACCTGCTCCTCGCTGACGACGATGTGTCCGTCCTCGCTCTCGAGGTGCTCGCACTGGAGAATGCGGCACACGTTCACATAGGTTTTCTTCATTGCGTCAAGAATTTTTGTTTCGTTCTTACTTTTAAACACATTCGACAATGCCGACATCAATCGGCGCAGGAAGTTCTGCTCCTCATCATCCTCATGGAGCAACACCGCCGGCATGGGAATGCCCTCGGCAGCCATGAAGTTCTTCACGTCCTCGGTAATGCGAGGCTTCTCATCTTCCGGCAGATCGGTGACTTCATCCACAAAGCCCCAGTCAAGGGCTTCACGGGCGGTGAGCCACGCGCCCTGTTTCATCAACTCGAGCAGCGCTTCTTTATCTTTCTTGCATCGCGCGGCGTAGGCACCGGCAATGTTAAGGTCAATCTTGTCGAGATCCTTTTTGGTCTTCTCGCACTCGTCAATCAACTGGCGCAGTTGGTCGGCGTTCATCATGTCCCAGCGGAACACCATTTGCGAGCATTTGTGCACCAGGTACATCGCGTTCACGTCAATGCTCACGCGCTTGGCTCCCAGTGAGGCGATGGTGGCGGCACTCGCATTCATGCTCTCATAATGCACATGGACGTTGCCGTGGCGCTTAAAGGCGGCGCTCACGCTGAAGGCCGTGGCCACATCACCGCCCAGCGAGTTGATGAGCACCTGCACCTCTTTGTCAGCATTGCGCTCCAGTATATAGTCCACGTAGTCGGCATCAAAGTTCCAGCCGCCCACGTAACCTTTCAATTTGAGATGATATTTTGTTGCCATAATTCGTTTATTTGCCACGAAGTTACGGCGATTCGCACGACCCGCAAAAGACTGCCGACCGCTTTACAGGGCCACCGGTATGAGCGATTTCACCGCCTGATGGGTGATTTCTACCGTGTTCACCGCGCGCTCGCCGCCGGGCTCACCCGAGTGAAACGAGATTTTCACCGTGGGGTAGTGCGGCTCTCGGGCACCGATTAGCCACCACTGCCCCGAGGCTTGGCGACACAGCCAGGCCACCTCTCTGTGGCGAGGCAGGGGTGCGTTGGTCATGAACGTCAGCGTGGTTTTCTCCACACGGCCATTGTTCTCATGTTCCTCAACGCTTTGGCACTGCGCCTCACCATACGTTTTCAGAGGCATAGTGTCAGTCATCACCGCCACCGGCAAGCCGGCAACGTGTTTGGCCACCAAATTCGGACTCAGATTGCGGGCGTCAATCCATCTCACTTCAACGATGCCCGGCAGGTTGATACACTGATTTTTCATTTTGTTTGATTTTGTGCCACTTTGTTACACTTTGTGTCGGTTTGTTGAACTTTGTGCGCACTTGTTACTTTCACGCCCTCAATTCATAGCGATTTAACACTCATTAACCTTGTTATTCTTGCGGTACTTTTTGCGTAGCCGGAAGAAAATTTGGCGAATGGTTTCCCAGTTTCGCTCATCGTTGTCGATGCCGTGGCGAGCCATCCAATCGTAAATGACATCGGTGATGGGCAACTTCAACTGTTCAATGTTGTAGAGGTCGTTCCACAACTGCACACGGAAGCGCACATTGATGATGTGCACCAGCAGCCGTCGCCCATGGTCGTTCAGATAGCAATAATACGGCAGCGGTTTAGTTTTAAATACCGGCAACTCGATGGCTATCTCATCAGGTTGCCGCAACTGAGGCGCAGCTCCTTTCGGTAGCGTGGTAAGACTCAACTCGAGCACATCGTGCTCTGCACCACTTTTCGGGAAGTGCACCACACCCTGCTCATCGCCGAAGTCGTGGAGACACCACTGAGCAAGATATGTTGGAAGTTTGACGTATATATTCATGATTTTTTGAGCAAAAATAGCGGTTCTACAACTGCAAAGGTAAGCAAAATATCAATCATATAGTTTGATAACTCAAACAAAATGCGCATTTTTTCACCATCACGTCGTCACAACAAGTGCTATATATTTTTCAAAAAAGAGTGTACTTTTAGTGCGCGCCCTCCCGAATATAGTCTAAATGCGTTGTACGTCAGTACATTAGCAACCGCACCGATTGCGCACACTTTTCGGTCGCCGTACTAATGTACTGTGCGCACACTCGCGCACTTTTCAAATAGGGCAAAGTGTGCGCACTTAAATGACTGATTTACAAATGCAAATAGCAAGTTCGTACTAATGTACTTTTATTTTTCTATATTTTTGAGAAAAAAATAAAAACACGGAGTGTGAAAATTTGTCGCGTCCACCGAAGTTATAAATTATAAGTCTCGCTGGTAAAAACACCATGCCTCCAAACATGGTTTCAGTCGGCAGCGGTCACCCCGCTCCCCCCTTGTGATGTGGCAGGTTGCCGCACATTTGTACACCTGTACTCTGTAATTCAAAATTCAATGGGGCTTCGGGGTGGCGAACTGCAAACAAACGTAAAAAATCAAAAGTCTTGAACGAGCCACAAAAGATTACCTAAAAGCCGTCGTTATCGAGGTTGCTGCGAAGCCGCAACCGAGCGGATTTTGTTAAAATTTACTGCTTTGCAGTTCTCAAAAATTGAAAATCGTGATTTTCAATTTCTTAAAGGGTTCTACAAGGGAAAAATTCCCTTGTATCGCACGGAAGCCCCTCCGTCCGCCCTGCATCGCTTGGGGGCTTGCCCCCTGCCTGCTGAGCGGAATATGTAAGCGATTGTTAAAATTCATTGTACGGTAAACGCGCCAATGTGTGACGCAGAATCGAAAGTCACTCTCGGTTTCGGCGGTGCACTTTGGCTTCCGCTTTTCTAAAAATAGCTACGCGATTGTGGAGGGTGTAGTGTGGAGGGTGTAGAGATTGACGGCGCAAGCCTCACTACACCATACACACTTTACCCTACACAGACGGCACTTGTGCCGTGATTAGGCGATGTGGCGAGTGTTCAAAGGGCGGTGAAGCGCTTGGCGTGCGATGAGCATAGTGGAGGACTTCGGGTAGGCTCACGCCACCGACAACCCCGAGCGTAGAGAGCGCATTGGGCTTGAAGTGAATGGGAATGTAGAACCATACGATTGAGTGCGAGAATGTGTGCCGCCTTGCCATAGGCGTTGCACGATAACTTGTTAAGCATTTGGCTGTAGCTCAGCGCAAGCCGTATGCGCTCGTGCAACGCCGTCAATAGCAAAGCGAGAACCGCAGGTGTTACACTTTCTTGCGCGTAATGAGATGCAGGGCGCAATGGGAATGACCGAAATAGCCGGATGCGTGGGTTTGTCGGAGGTAAATGTCGGGTGTCGAAGCAGCTTGCTGCCTCGATACCCGACTGTAAGTGAACCGTCAGCTGATGTCCGAAACGGCAAGCCCATCGCCACCATGCCGAGCCAGTCCTGAACGCCGCCCACATCGGGGAGTGAGGGTGGGGTTACAGGTAATACGTGAGGCACAAGCGACTATAACCGTGAGCATAGAACGAGAAGAAGGCCACGCTGTCACAACAAAACCTTCTTCTCCTTAAAACTTTATGAAAAAACTATTTACCTCTTTCTTTCAGCCAAATGATGATAATGGAGCCCACAAGCAGAGCTGTGAGCAGGAGCAACGGCCACCACGTCACGTCGGGAGGCTTCATGATACCCACGTTGTCACGGGCGTAATGGTCTGCCTTGTCGATTGAGCGGTGAGCCGACAGTGTGTCCACCTGTTCAGCAAGACGCGCAGCGTCGCGCTGAACGATGTCGGCTCTGCCCAATCGGGCGTGTTTGCCCCGCAGGACAACTGAGCGTGAGCGAGGTTGTACTGCACCGAGGGCAAACTGTCCAGGCAGATCCATCGCCGTGTCAGCCGCCACATTCCTGTAATCAGGAACGTGGTCGGCAGTGGGTATGACAATCTCGAAGCTGTCGATGTCGAGGGCAAAGCGGCTCAACCACTGCGACCGCGAAGTGGTCGCAATGGAACTTGAGCCAGCCGCCTCGATGTCGTACTGCTCTTTCGTGGTAGCCGTGGTTTCTTTTTTACTTCGGCACGAAGCGAGCAATACCACAACAAGCATTATTGTGGTTGCAGCGAGCGATTGTGACGATTTCATTTTGCAAAATGTTGTTTGATTGCGTCGAGGTGGAGTGTGGCGATAGCCTCTTTCCCCGCTTGCGAGGAAAGGAACTCCACATCGGCGCGGTTGTCTTGGAACAAGTTCTCAGTTAAAATCGCAGGGCAAGCCGTGTTGCGCAGCACATAGAAATTGGCTTGCCAGTAGTGCTCGCTTGGGATGGAGCGATTGCCACGCAAGCCACGACTGATTGCGAGGTCGCAGATGGTCTTGGCAAGGCGCTTGCTCGCAGCGGAGCAAGAGCGTGCGACATAGACTGCGAAGCCTCGCGCGTCGTGCCACTTGCCGTCAGATCCGGCGGCGTTGACGTGGATGCTGACATAGACGCAGTTCTCTTTGCCGAAACGGCTGCAGATGCCGTTCACGAATTTGCAGCGCAGCGCAAGCTCGGAGTCTTGCGGCCGTGGCACTTCTTCTGCTGGCATATCGACAAAAACCGTGAAGCCGGCGGCTTCAAGCCGTGGGCGAAGCAGGTTTATGACTTCACGGCTGAACTTGTACTCGCGGAACTTTCCGTCTAGACTGCACTTGCCTGGCACATTGCAACCATGGGCGGTGCCGAGAATCACAACCGGCTTCGGCTCTAGATTTGTGGCCATGAACATTGTCGGTCGAGGACGGCCATTGTTCATTGGGCAGCCTAACCCATCGCCAAGATGTTCCGGCCTTCTTCCTGCGAGGTCCTGAAGCAGAGCTGGATCGATGTCGAAATGGCGGGCTGTCTTATCGACCATGATTTGTTGCAGCACCATCGCCCATTTTGCACCGTTGCAGCTGCTCATATTTTCCAAACAAGACCACACTTGCCAGCCAATGACCAACCCGGCTGCGAGTTTCAGCGCATTGAACGGTAGGCTCTCTGTGACATAGACATGTAGGAAATGGGCAAAAATCAGTAACAAGTAAACCTGCAGCAGAGTAATTAGCACGCTGCCGAAGTGGCTACTCTTGAATTTGCCCGAGTTCTTTGATGTCTTTTCTGGATATGCCTTGCGTACACGCTTATCGAGTTGCCATGCAGTGAAGCAGTCAGCCAGCACAGCCGCTGTACACAACAGGATGTAGGGCAAAGTAGGCGATAACGCAGTGGCCACCGCACTGCCCACCGAGAAAATGATCTGATAAATTCTTTCCGTGTTCATAGTTTTTGCTTATTTGCGGCAAAAATAAAACTATATATCAACACCTAAAAAGACAAAAAATGGAAATTAAGAAAATCGCTGCGCATTATCGCCAGTATTTGGCACGCATGATTAAGCAAAGTACACGTGCCGACTACACCAAACGACTTGAGATGCTTGTGCACTACGCTTCCATGCACGGCATCACAACCATTGAAGGCATCGACTTCACGCAGTTCCTGGAGTGGGTGTTCATCGACCGGGGTGTCGCACCTCGCACTCACAACAACTACCGCACATGGTGCCTGTCGTTCTGCAAATGGCTACGACAGCAGCACTATATCGCCGGCGACCCGCTGCTCGATGTGCCGCCGTTGAAAGAACCGCCGAAGGTGCGACAGCCTCTGCCACCGAGCGAACTCAAACGTGTGCGTGAATACCTCTCCGAGAGCAACAAACATTTCCTCCTCGCCGTGATGATGGAATACTATTGCTTCATCCGTCCTGATGAGCTGTCCAACATCCGCATCGGTGACATTGACGCGAAAGCACACGCTATCTATGTCCGGGCAGAAATCAGCAAGAATGGCAAGGCAGAGATGGTGGGTCTCAACAATGCAGTGCTGTCGCTCATGAGAGAGCTGCATGTCCTTCGCTCACCAAAAGACTGGTACCTGTTCAGTGTGCGATGCCGACCCGGGGCGACAAAACTGCACAGCCGTATGTTCCGCGACCGCTGGGCGAGGCTGCGCAAGCGTCTGGATTTGCCAAAGGAATACCAGTTCTACTCGTTGAAAGACTCAGGCATCCGTGACCTCGCCAATGCCGAGGGCATCGTTATCGCCCGTGACCAAGCGAGACACAGCAGCGTTGCCGTCACCAACAAGTATCTGCAAGGTCGAGACCGCCCTGTGCACAAGGAAACGATACGTTTCAAAGGTGCGTTGTGAGGGGAACGCCCTCTCGGCTGAGATGGGAAAAGTTCTGAAAAGTCTTATTGGAGACATTTTAATTACAAGATGGTCTGGTGTCCCAGATGGGCGGTATTTCGGAACAGCCGTTGGAGGTACTGTTAATAAGCAATATACAAGTAGCAACGCAAATTTCATTGTCTATATGACACCTTGCATCAAGGGAGATGTCATAACTTTTGGCACAAAGACTGGCTATAATGTTCAGCCTTGGCTTATTTGCGATTCTGCTATGAAGGTGCTTGCAGTTGGGGCAAAGTATAACAGCAACACTCCTAAAGCACTCGCAGATTTAACAATTACGCAAGATGATGCGGCTTACTTGATAATTAACTCTATCGGTGAGACTGCTAATTATCTCAATTCAGAGACAAGTCTGATTCATCGCATCAATGCAATAGATAAAATAATTGCAAGTGATATTCGAGCATCGAGAGAGATAAAAGTACAACCTTTGCTTCTCGGTAATTGCAGTTTTTACAAAATCGATGGCAAAATTTATACAGGTTCTTTTACGTCTATCGCTTATGACATCAATTTACAAGGGTTAAGCGCAGCAAAGGTAAGAGTACCCGTTGCAAATGGTTATTCCATAGGTTTTGAGATGAGCGATGGTACTTGGGTGTTGGCTCATGACAACACAAGCCTCACGCATAGGGTTGTAACTTTAGATGTCCCTACCGATGCAGTAAGAGTAAAAGGGACTTATGTCAGCAATCAAACGTTTGATGGTTTTTTCGTTACAACTAAAGCAGAGATAGACCGCTATCAGTTGAAAGGGGAAAATATTGTTACACTCAAAGACAACCGAAATTCATTGCTTCCGATAGTTGAGGACACGAAACGAGGGAGATTTGCCTTTCAAACCGTTGGGGTGATGGACTATCTCAATGCTTTTGATGAGTTATCTTATACTTTTAGAGATTTTGTTAAGATGACAAAAATTGGCGATAGTCAAGCACCACTTGAAAGTAAAAGCGACCAGAACATCTATCCCATAAATCGTTACCGCTATAGCAAGAGCGGAGCAAATCCTACAAAGAAATTTGTATTCGCAGGAGGTCTGCATGGGGATAGCGAGGGGTGGACTAACAATGGTGGCGATGCTCCGCAGAACATAGTAACTCTCTACTTTTTTCTTCTTGACATGCTGACGCACTGCGATGATAACCCACTCTACAAAAAACTCACAGACAACTATGTAATTGAGGTGTTGCCAGTGATGAACCCTTGGGGAGTACAGAACCATTCTCGTTACAATGGCAGAGATGTTGACCTTAATAGGCAATTCCCTAATAATTGGGATGCAAGCACAAGCGACCACAAAGGAACAGAACCACTATGCGAGGCAGAAAGCCAAGCCATATATGATTTCATAACTGGACTTGGAAGTTTTGACCGATACATTGAGGTTCATGCAAGGGGTGAAGTGCTTATCCCTTCAAATAACAAGTTCTTTGGTGTGTGTGCAACTAATAAGAACACAAAGTGCAGCGCAGCATCTTATTACATGATTTCAAAGTATGGTGGACAAGGTGGATTTACGCCAGAAGATGCAAACCCATGCCTTTATTCTTGGATAGATTGGGTTCTGGGCATCTCTGGCTGTGACATTGAGTGCTGCCAAACACTTAACAATGATATCTCTACAAGGCACTCAAAACTGCTCAACTTGCAGATGACTGATTATGTGAAATGGTCGGTGCTGATGCAGCTTGATGTTTTGTGAAAGTTGGCGCAGAGGCACGAAACCTCTGCGCTAATCTTTATAAGTTTCCAGCGATCCAAGAGCGTATCTTGCAGTAAACCGCACGACCCCATTGCTTGTAACCTTGAGCTCTTGGGTGCACTCCGTCAGTATAGCGAATGAACTTGTCAGTAGAGTAAGGTGTTGAATCTGCCTCCTCATGCTGATAGTCATTGACTCGGTCAATCCAGCAACCTTGACCTATGCAGGTCACATTAGCATGGTATTTGCCGTTGTCGAAAGTATCGAGGTACTACACATTCGCTGTTCTCAACTTCCTTTCCATAGCGGTAGGCATACCCTCGCAAGGCCGGCCGAGAGCAAGAATGCCGATTGCTATCTTGCAATTAGGGTAGTCAGCAAGCAGAGCGTCAACGAAAGTCTTTGCGCCTGGGAGTGTGTAACCTTCGCTATCATTAGTGCCGAGCATCACCACGCAGAAGTCAATACCGCTCAAAGTGGGGAAATTCGTTGCCATATACTGGGCGAACGATAGCTGACCATTGAACACGAATGGTGAGTCCGAACCACTGTTGAACCTTGCCCACGTCCAACCGCCATGCCCTTCATGGTGATAAGTCACACCGTCAAGGCTTTGTGATTGCAACCCAATTTGGTTAATAGTCACGTCGCCGTCCTCACTGAGAAGCCGATAGGTTTCAGAAGGGTTCGGCCCATATTCAACAAGGCTGTCCCCAACAATAAGCACATTAAATGTTCCACTCATACCGCTCTTTGCAACCTTTCGCACGTTGATGGTCTGCGTGCCGACCAAATAGTCATTGATATATCGGTCTTGCTTGTAGGTTTGGAGTGTTATTTGTTCTGTACCTGTCCCATTTGCATTAATACGCAAATGACCTTTTCCATAATCAGTTACTGAGCTTGGAAGACTATACACATACGGCAATTTGTTGAGATTGTAGATTGTGTCCTGCACAAAGAAATCGCATTGCCTACCCACAACAACATCTATATTCGTTGGAAGAAGGAACCTTGCTGGGTTGTAATCGTTGGCATTTGCCAATGCATCAACCTGCAAAGAGGTGTAATCGCTTTGCTTGACCATCAATTTAATACCCCTAACTCTGGCTTCGTCAGGGCCACAAACTCGCATCCACTTGGCACCTTGAGGTATATCCAATTTATGGAAATGGTTCTCATCGGTATTGTCAACGAGATGATGCAGACCTCCGAGATAAGTTGTATCTTTTTTGTCGGAATAAAACGATATAACATCCATAGGTGCGCCATATCGCGTAGCCATGAAAAGAGTTATATCTAAAGTATCATTAATAAAAATATAATCAGTTGTTCTGTAGAGTTGAGACATTTGGACTCCCGTGTTAAGCTCAAGATAGCCAGGTGTAAAACTTTTCACCAAATCAATAAGATTTATTTCCTCATTAAGAGTTTCGTCATGCTCTACAACAACATCAGTAAGATTGCGTTGAACCTTTTGTGTGAGATATGACGTTTCCTTTTGTGCAGTGGTACATACCACTCTCGCACATGTCGCTCCCTCGGGTACCTGTATCTCATATTCGACTCCGGCGGCACCAATCTTACTAATAGTTCCTTTACAAACCAAATTGTCATCATAGAATGCAACAAATGCGACACTGGAGTTGTTGCTATCACCTTTAGCATATATCGGTTTTGTCGGGTCTATTTTTGTGTAAGGTGTGCGCCACCAACCACCAACAGCCCAATCTAAACCACTTGTTGGGCGAATAGCACCACTCTCACTTGGCTGTACCATTTCCATAGGGTACTCAGTCCGCTGCCCCAATATCTTCCCCTGCTCCGCCGAGAGGGCGTTCCCCTCACCACCTGTTGTGAGGTCGTTGACGAGCACCACTTCGCCCAGGTCAACACCGCTGTCGCCCTTCGGGCCGGGTTCGCCGGGTGCACCGTCGGCACCCTTCAACTGGGCACTTTGGTATTTGCCATCGAGCGTGTCACCGCCAGTAGCTACCCATACATAGAGCGTGGTGCCAAGCAGGTAGCCCTTCATCTGCTGCTCCGTGGTGGGTGATGTGGGCAGCTCGCTTGTGCTGCTGATAACCACATAACCTTTGATGGCGTTCAGTTGCATACTCGCCGAAGGGAGCTTGTCCACAATCTGCTGCAGCACATAGCCCACTCGATCCGGCGACACACTGTCTGCCTCTGTCTCGGCTCGTAATGCCGAGATTAAATCAGTCAATTGAGATGTATCTACCATTTTGTGAAAAATTAAATGAAACTTTTCACAAAGGTAGAGACAAGCACATAAATCAAAAAAGACAACAAAATGCCCCACAGCCGGGCATGACTGTGGGGCGGTGACAAGTTCTGTCTGTGGTGTCAATCAATCAGACGAAACGAACTTGCTGTAATTCGCTGCCAAAGGTATGCAGCGCGGCCTCGATCTTCTTCGTAGTCTTCGCGCTTGGATTGCGATAACCGCTCACGTATTGCGACAGCTGGCGCTCATTGATGCCTGTGATACGCCCCAATCCGGCCAAGGTCAGCAATCCTTTGTAGTAGTTCAAGAACGACGGCACGTCATAACTGAAATCGAAATCAACTTCCTCAAAGGCCTCACCACTCTCACGATAGTATGCCTTCATGTCTTCGTATGCGGCGCGAAAGTCCTCAACGGTCTCTGCAATCGTGGCGCCATCGCCAATAACGCTCCAGTCAAGACCGTTGTCATCGGGCATATAGGCACCGAAAGTGCCATCCTCGCCACGCTCAATAAAAACTCTTACTTTTTTCATATTTCTAAAGTTTTATAGTTCTACAGTCCAAGGCAACTGGGGCTTAAAGCCCCGAGTCGCGCTTGATTGATTTTAATGTTCCCGGCTTCACTTCTTGCGATAGGTGATTGCTCGTTGTGAATTTCTTGCCGGTAATCGGGCTGTACCACAAAGGGTGGCCGTTTCGCTGTCTGTTCAGTTGATAGCATCCGATGCCTCTCAACTGTTTGTGTAGTTCGCTGTACTTCATTTCTTATCTCTGATTGATTGACACTGCAAAGTTAATGCTTTTATTTTTAATAGCAAAATATTTTGCAACTTTTTTTCAAAAAAAATGCCGGGCAGCACTTCACAGCGGTGCCACGGCTCGTTGGTTATTGAAAATTGGGGATAAAATATCATGCTTAAATCAAATAATGAATGCTAAATAGAAAGCACATAAATTAAGAGTGCCACCCAGAATATCCAAAACCACTTAAAAGGACGTAGATGCTGATGCCAATATTTACGCAGTTTCTTGAACAAAGGCAGCTTTATCCTGCCATCACTTTCGTAAGCCCATCCCAACAGTCTGTTTGCAGGGAGCGCAGCAGAAAATTTGTCGTTCACACTGGTTTTGAGAGCAAATTCATTGTCCTCGTCTATTGAGCCGTTGGTGAAGCCAGTAAATACTTCGCCACTGTCAAAAAAGAATACCACTTTTTTAGTGGGGTCGACACTATTCAGCGCACTACGCGATGTCAAATCATAATGAATTTTAGTGCCGTCTGTCTTGGTGATTGTTACTTCGTATGCCATAGGTTCTAGTATCTAAATTTAGTGAAGTGAATAATAGCGAGAGGTTTTGATAGGTCGTAGTTCTTGAACCAAAGCCTCCAATCCAAATATGTCAGACCGTCATTATTCGCAACATTTATGAGGTTGTTATAATGGCCGTCTATGTCGAACTGCTGCCAGCCGGAAATACCGTCGGCGTCTTCGTGAAATCTCAACAGCTGAATGCCTACGCCATCATCGGCATTTAGTGTCGCAATGGTCTCCTGCTTGCTCATGTATGGGCGACCCGACCACTGGCGAACTGACAGTACCGCCTCGCCTCGCTGCACCTCGGCTATGCGCTTCGTCCACAGCCGATAGTTGGCGCGGATGGTATGGATCTTACGAAAGCCAATAATGCACTCACCCATGCACATACCCTTTGGCTTCTCTTGGCACTTGGCGCACAATATGGCATTATTGAAAGCCGTCTTGAAATCTGTCAGTTGACCTGCACGAGCATGGGTCGAAGGAAACACTTTTGATAAGGTTAACACATAAGTTTTCATATCATGTATAATCAATCAAACAAACTTAATGCTCGCCACTTCAGCTGTTCCCTCGATAGAGCCTCGCGAGCATCGGCACTGAAAAACTTGCCCCAACTCAGACAGTAACCAGTCATCCACAGCATAACGACGCGCTCGCTCCCGCCCCAACCCCACGCCAAGTTCGGTACACGATGAGCGCTGCGACCATCAGCAAAGTAGAGGTCATAGCCAACAGCCCACTTTCCCGGCTCCACCTCCGACGTAAGTAGCCGAACAATCTCATGACCGTCATCATGCACCACATGCGACTTCCAACTCTGCGCAGCAACGTCACGCAAACCATCACGACGCAACAGACCCTCAAACTCATTCACCACTTCCATAGCTCTTTCTTACTTTTGAAACAAGGTTGCGAAACTCCGCGTTACTCTCCATCAGGTCCGCAGCAGTCTTTCGGTAATGAAAACTCACGTTCTTGCTTCGGTTCAGCCACCACGCCGCCTCATACTGACGCAGCCCATGTTCCATGGCCAGCAGGAAAAACGCATAACGGGCCATCATCAATCGCCACTCTCGACACGCGCCCAGCACAGCCGCCGGACGGCAACACGCCGCACGGCAGCACAGCAGTAATAATCGTTGTATCTCGTCGTTTCGCATAAGCATATCTTTTAGAAGGGTTCATTCATCGCGCCGGCAGTGTCGTAGATCGAGAAGTATTCCACGCCGCCGCTCTTGTCTGCCCCGCCGATAAAACTCTCCCCGGGATGCTCCTGAACCCAATGGCGAAAACTCTTGCCCTCCTTGTTAAGTTTGTTGGGATTGAAGTGATAGCCCTTGAACTGGCAGTAGAACGTGAGCTTCGTCTTGAAGTTCGCTTGGCTGATGCCGCTGCGGGCATCGGGGAAATGCTCCTTGAAGTCACGGAACATTTCACCCCTCGGAACTTTGTTGTTCAGATTATGACCGGTAGCGTCAAAGTACACCTCAGCCCATTGGTAGATACTCTCGCTCATCTGCTGACGCAAGGTGCGCAGCATGATGTCGTGCATGGGCGGCAACACCGCGCCCTGACCGGGACGGCTCCAACCACGCTGCATACTCTCAAAGTACAGCAGCACACACTCAGCCATCAGGTTATAGAACAGGTTCCACTGCTCAGCGTCCCAGTCTGCAAAGAATTGGTGTCCGAACACGTCAATGGGGTGGCGAGTGTCATTGAAAAAGTTCGAGAAACTCATATAGATGATGCGCTCTTGGCTGCTCCGGCTCTGGCTGCCGTTGATGGCGTGGTTCGTAGTGATGTAAAATTTCGGGCTGTGCTCGCTCGCGATCGTGAAGCGGCCACCGCCTTTTACGTTCACATTAAGGTCGCCCGTGATGGCGAAGTAGAATCGCTCAAAGTTGAAGTTCACATTAACATCGTCCATAAACACGTTGCGCGTGCGCAAGGTCACCAATGTATAGATGAAGTCATCGTCATTCTTCGTGTTGCGACCGTCAATGCTCGTTTGCTCCAGCATATACGACAAAGCCTTGCCGACAAGCGATTTGCCCGTGCGTCCATTGCTCTGACCCACGTCGCTCAACTCGCCGTCCATGGCAATCACCGCTTTCAGCTCGGTCTGGTACTTGTAGTCACACAAGAGATAACCCATGGCTGTCAGTTTGTTCATCAAGTGTTGCGAAAACTCCTGCTGCTCCAACGCGCTCAACTCACCCTGTTTCTCATGCCAGAAGTTGCTCGTCATCATCAGGAAACGGAAAAAGTCGCAGCGATTGCCGGCTTCGGTCGGGTATATGCTGAATCCGTTCGCCTCGTCCCAGTCAACATGGTCGATAATAGGCACGCGCTCAAACTTATGGCCAATCACCTTGTCGTTCCACACCTGCCCCATAATCACTTTATCCCACTTAACGCCCTGTGCGGTGATGGTAAGCATGCCGTTTTTGAAATACAGGTTCTGCAGGTAAGGTTGGAAGTTGTCAAAGTTATCCTCGATACGTTCCAAACGCTCCAGTTTGTCATTGCTCAGGTCACTCGTCAACCGAGCCGAGAAGTGGTTACGCACGTTGACATCTTTCGTGCTCATCAGGATGTATGCCCACACGAACTCGCGTATTTCCACCGCACTTGACGGATAAACTACACCGTCCTCGATGCGCACGAAATTGAACATGCCAGGCTCGAGGTCGGCTGTGTGGATGCGATAAAACCCCGCCGCCTCGATGAACTTCAAAGCCTCGTATGTATCGAGACTCACATTCACCTTCTGCGTGTTCTCATTCACGGTCACGCTCCAGAACTCCTTGTCGGCCGCCACCTTCGAGGCGAGCACCACCTTTCCACTCTCGCCCACACGATAAAGGAAACGGTTGAACTTGAACGAAACCAAAGGCTTCAGACGCGATTCGTATTTCTCGAAAAAGGCTTCGCAATCATTGAGCAACCAGTAGTCCTGTATCTGCTGGTTGCTCAATGTCGATATATTATGGATTGAGCAGTATGTGCCCACGCCATCATGTGCATGAAGAGCAAAATCAATGTCTTTAGCCAGTTCGTCCTCGCGACCTTTCAATGTCCCCACCAGCAAGTCGTCAACACCTTTATCGTCACGCTCGTTCACATTCACATGGCCAAAGTAGATGTCCACGTTAACCCCGATATTGTGGAGGCTGCCCACATACTTCTTGAACTTTATAGCGGCAGCGGCAAACATGCGTGGGCGGTAGTCCACCGCTTCGTCCGGCTGCAGGTTCTTCGACAAGTGGTCCCAGTCGCTGTCCATCATCAACACCACATTGCGCACGCCGCACCGTTGTATCAAGTATTGCAGATCCTGCGGCAACCCGGTTTCCTTGTTGCCTATGTTGAATATTCCCTGAATGGCAATGCTCGGCACACCGTGTTTGCAAGCCTTCTCGGCTTTCTTCTCGCCCTCCTGTATTACCAGCGTTTCGATATGCTCCTCTCGCAGATATAAGTCGCGGATGCGCTGCGGGATATAGAACTTTGTCGGAGCTCCAGCAGGGGTCATATACTTATTCTCGCGCGTGCTGCCCTCCGGCGTGTGAAGCGACGGGTTGCTCCATCGCACTCTGATATATGGGCGCAGTGCGCCGCGAATACCCCTTGTGGGGTACATTTCCATGGTGCCGTCCAGACGGTAGTAGTATATGAGCATCTCGTCATCGCCCGGACGAAGATTGCCAACACGGTCAATGCCTCCCCTGCGCATTGCCGGTTCAAGGCGCTCAACCGTCTCTCCGTTCACGGTTTCCTGCACACGCGTCATCACATCATCAACGGTCAAGCCAGATGCTTCAAGTTGTGTCTCGCAGAAACTCTTGGCCATCGCCTGGCGGTGTTGGCTCACAATCTGCTTGCGCTGCTCCTGCTCGCTCATGATGTAGATGCCGTTAGCGTCAGCGGCACTCTTTACCGCTTCGGCGAAGCGGTTGCGGTCATCGTTGCAGGTGTAAAACAATGCAGCTGCGATGGCATCACTTAATGAGAATCCGCACGAGAAACATTTTGCAAGGTTTTTCCCGCTCTTATGTGTTACGCATAGGCCTTTGTTCTTGCCCGAGGCTCCGCATTTCGGGCATGGGACGTATGATGTTGCGCGAGTAACCGAGGCGCCAGGGATGCAGTATCGGATGTCGGCGCCCTCGCGCACCTTGCGTATCGTCAAGTCTGAATAGTATTCGCTCATTCAAACAAATGGTTTGATTCCGCATACCTGAAGAACTCAGCTTTCTCGTGGATGTCCAGCCGAGCAAAGGCGTTGCGGATATGGTTATTTACTGTGTGGATTGATAAATAAAGATGCTCGGCGATAGATTCCTTGCTCATGCCGTCGTACCACAAGCGCAGCACGCGCTTCTCGGCATCGCTCAACCGGCTGTCAAACTCCGGGCGGCAAATAACGCCTTCCAAGCGGCATTCCCCACGTAACGGGCATGGCACACACTCAAGATGGAACCGGCCATAGCGGTCTATGTCGGCAATGTTGTCGATGTTTCCGAAGTTGCATTTACAGAAACGAAGCACCATGCGGTAGCGGTAAAGCGAAACATTTGGCAGGCATCGCTCATACTCTTTGCTCAACGCCACGAATGCTTTCGGATAGAGCGTCTCAATCTTGTCGAGCACATCGCTGATGATGTCATGGTGGCGTTCCGTCAGCCGCTCGGTGTGTCCGTCGGCTGAACGGCACCACAACTCATCCTCGTAGGTGTAAAACTCTATTTTCAATGGCACGTTCATGTCATTTTTCACAAATAGTTAGAGAATCAAAGATGCTCTCTGAAAAAATTTCCTCAATTTTGCGCTTGTGAAGTTCGGGAATGCGCGACAGGCCTCGAGTCCAGTTCATCACCGTGTAGCGAGGAACAAGACAACCGTTGCAAATCTGGTCAATTACCCAAGTGCGACGTCCTCGAGTGAAGCGATTCATGAAGTCACGCAGCGCAATCGAATCTTTGCGAATTTCATTGTTTTTTGAGTCCATAATGATTGTATTTGCAATAATTGTTGTAATTTTACAGCCGCAAAGGTACAATTATTTTTGAAAACTCAAACATTTTGTTTGATTTCAAACTATAGGTTTTAGATAATTTAACATTTTGTTTTATGAAAAATATTGGAGCAGAATTAAAGAAATTGATTGAGGAAAAGCACCTCGTCAAGAAAGAACTCGCAGCAGAGTTGGGCATCACGCCCACCTACCTGTCGGCAATCATGCGCAAGGAGAGCATCGACTGCATGCTCCTTGACCGCATCTGTCATATTATTGGCGTGTCGCCGTCATATTTCTTTGATGACACCGCATCGGTGAGCGTGTCCAACGTGAAAGCGGCAACCGTCATCGGCAACGCCAACGCGGCTGTAACGATAACAGCTGGTGAAGTGAGCGCGTTAAAGGAACTCCTTAAGGAAAAGGAGCGTACCATCCAAATCCTGCTAGCTCAAACCGGGACAAAATCGGGACAACAACAATGAGTTTTAGAACTCAAACATATTGTAAATTATATAGTTGCGAAACCATGACGTTACAGAATAAATCCTCTCACCCCGACCCGAAAAAGGGACAACAAGCAGCAACGCCGCTTGTTGTCTCTCTTTTTTCTGCGTCTGCACCATTACGGTTTTGATGGTGTTCAAAATGAGGCAGCCCTAAAGGCGCAGGTAGTATTATATCATTAGAATTTTAGAGTATAGCCGCAAAATTATAAAATTGTCCATAAATCGGCTGTTATTTGAGAATTATTTCCACAATTTGGCCGTTTTCGGAGAAAATTTTCCAAAAATTTCTTCTCTCTCAGAAGATAACACTCCCATAGAGCCTTTGCCAATCAGAATTGGTGGAGCTAAAGTGTTGTCACGGTTTGAGGACGACGGCCTCGCCGTTGATGCCGTTGATGGCCACAGGCAGCGGGGAGTCGAAGGTGATGACGCGCAGCAGGTCGCTCTCATAGGCGGCGGGGTGGGAGGCGAGCCAGTCGAGGTCGAGGAAGCTGCCGTCGCCGCTGGTGCCCACGGTGAGGTATCCCACACCCATCGACGTGAGGTTCTGGAAGAAATGCGTGCCCTGGCTGGGTTCGATACGTTTGCCGGGGATGGAGAGTTCGACAACCACCCGCGCCTGGGAGATGTGCGCCCATTTCACGGGCACACCGAGCGCATGGTCGCTCGAGCCCCATCGTCCCACGCCCACGAGCAGATAATGACGGTTCTGCTCGGCGAACCGCCTGTTCACTTCCTCTATCTCCTGCGCCACGGCCTCGTTGGCCGCCATTGCGAACGTCTCGGGCTTTGTCATCACCACGGCGGTGATGTTGTCCATCATGCCGTGTCCCAGAGCGTTCGGGCAGTAGATGAGCATACGGTCGCGGTCGGAGTGTATCACCTTGTCGTCGACCATCTCGCTGCGGTCGATCATCGGGCGAATCTGGAGCCAGAAAATCTCGCCTTTCATCTCCTCTCCGTTCTCGCCTCTGGTCATCTCGATGTTTCCGGCGAGCTCGATTTCCACGGGGCGTCCCATCTGCTCCTGTCCGGTGGTGAGCATGAGGTCGACACACCGTGCCAGCGGGAAGACGTTATGCCTCAGCACATTGGCAAAGGTAACCACCTTGCGTCCAGGCGTCTGGTCATTATCCACCAGGCGCGAATTGGCCGCCTCATAGGTCGATACCATATACCGCAGATGCCCCTGCTGGGCGGCGTCCTGCACGTCCAGGCGAGCCAGGTTGAACTCCTCGTCGATGGCGATGCCGCTGGTGTGCTCCCGCATGTCGATGGCGCTGAACTGTCGCTGTGTGTCGCGCAGCGCCAAGTCGAGAGTGCTGGTTTGCAGCACCTTGCGCGGATGCCGCGGCGAGAACCGCAGCGACAGCCCGCCCTCCACGATATGGCGACCGAGGCCCACGGCAAGTTCGACCACACCGTCGCCGGCGCGCTCGTTGCCCAGCGGGTAGTAGTTCACCGAGCGGCCCACAGCGCTGAACGACGGATAGAAATATCCGTCACGCTCGCGGCCCGCCACCTCCTGGATGATTACCGCCATCTTCTCCTGGTCGATGACGTTCTGCGTGGCCGTCATGTATGCTTTGCTGTCGTGATAGAACACGCTGGCGTACACCGCCTTGATGGCCGCCGACAGTTGGCGCACCATGGCCTCGATATCGTCCTGACGCGCCACCATGTAGGTACTGTAGACGCCGGCGAACGGCTGGTAGTGGCTGTCCTCGAGCAGACTCGACGAACGCACCGCCAGCGGCGTGTCGATTACGCGGGTGATGGCGCGAAGGTCGTCCTCGAGGCCTTCGGGAAGGTCGGCGGCGAGAAACGCGTCGAGTATCTCCTGGTCGGACAAGTCGCTCAAGGCCAGCTGGTAGAGGTCGCCCTGCGACATGAAACGGTCGAAGATGTCGGTACAAATCACCACCGTGTGCGGAATTTTGATTTCCACACCCTCGTAGTTGTCCATCACGGGGTTGTGCTTGATGATATTGTCGATAAACGCCAGGCCGCGGCCTTTACCGCCCAGCGACCCCTGGCCGATGCGCGCGAAATTGCTGTAGCGGTCGAAGCGGCCCTTCTTGAACTCGGCCACCACACCGCGGTTCTTCATCTTGCGGTATTTGGCGATAAGCTGGAGGATTAGCGCGCGAACGGCCGGAGCCTCATCAATGGTCTCGAAACGGTGCATCTTCGCCACGTGGGCGATGGGGAACAGCGCCCGGGAGTAAAGCCAGCGCGAGATGTCGTTGCGGTTGGCGTGGTAATAGAGCGACTCGACGGGTATGGTGGCAATCTCGCGTTGCAGCTGCTGAAGGTCGGCTATGCGGCCGCGCTCCTGACCCGTGGCCGGGTCGCGAATCACGAAGTCGCCGAAACCGAAATTCTCCATCACGGCGCGCCCCAGGTCCACCGGAAGTTTCTTGCTGTTCTTGTCGAGGAAGATGCCGCCGAAGTCGGAAACACGGTCGCGATTCACGCTCTCGCTCGACTCGACGATGATGGGCAGATACTTGTCCTGCTCGCGCAGCCAGCGCGCCAGCTTTATACCGGCCTGCGAGTCCTTCTTTCCCTCGCGCTGGAACGACACGTCGCTGATCACACCCAGCATATTGTGGCCGTACTGCCGGTAAAGTTCCACGGCCTCCTCATAGTCGCGGGCAAGCATCACTTTGGGGCGGCCGCGCATGCGCAGCATACGCTCGTGGGCGTTGAGCGCCTCTTCGCTGAACACCTGCGACTGGCGCAGAATGAACCGGTAAAGAGTGGGCAGCACCGACGAGTAGAACCGCACTGAGTCCTCCACGAGCATAATCATCTGCACACCCACGACGTTCACGTCGCGCGGGGCGTTCATCTTGTCCTCGAGCAGCTTGACGATGGCCACCAGCAGGTCGACGTTGCCCAGCCATGAGAACACGTAGTCGACAGCCGAGAGGTCCTCATGCTCGATGCGGCGCGACACCTCGCGGGAGAACGGCGTGAGCACCACAAACGGCGTGTCGGGGTGCAACCGCTTGATTTCCTTAGCGCGGCGGAAGGTCTCGCTGATGTCCAGACCCGGCATCGCAATCACCAGGTCGACGGCATTGCGTCGCATCAGCTCGATGGCGCGGTCGTAGTCGCTCACTCGAGTCACGCGAGGCGGCGTACTCAGGTTAAGCGACACGTACTCGTTGTAGATTTGCTCCTCGACGCGTCCGTCCTCCTCCATGATAAATGCGTCGTAGGTCGACGCAACAAGCAGCACATTGTAGATGCGCCGTTGCATAAGGTTCTGAAACGCAGTGTCTTTAAGATACAACTGACTGACCAGTTGCTCATTAATTGTGTAAGCCGGATCTTTCATGCTCGCAAAATTACAAAAAATCCACCAACGGCGCAAATATGTGCTGAGTTTTGATGTTTTGACTTCTCTCCCGATTGCATAAAAATGTGTGTTAAACGGTCACCGGCAGGGCGCTTTTAGACAAATTCTCTTCCTATTATTCATACATTATTCATACATTATTCATAAAAAATGCGAATATTTTTGCTTTTTTGAGGAAAAGTAGTACTTTTGTCAGCAGAATGACCTCTCAAACTACCTATATTAATTAAGCAACCAGTAAGGTGAGCGCACTTACTGTATATCACCATAATTAACCATATAAATAACTTCCCAATAGGCTGAGTCAAGTAAGCGCTCGCTTAATTCCGCCAACGGGTCTTTATACATTATGAGAAAATTATTACTCTTTTCCTTGCTGCTCCTGTTCGTGGGGGTGAGCATGCGGGCCCAGAGTGTCGCGTCCGAACAGATGGACGAGCGCTTCAACAACGGCACCGACATGCCCTACGGCTGGTTTGGCGAAGGATGGACGGTTGACAAAGGCGTAGCCAAGGCTAAAGCCACTGAAGATTCCGGCAACAGCTTTATGCCGGGTTCGACAGGAACCAACCCGGGAGAGAACAACAACCCTTCGACCTCACCGGGCGGCTTTAACATGTTTGGCGGAGACCGCGTCAGGACCTATCTGCTCACCCCTCCTGTGGTTGTGCAGAACGGCGAGAATCTGGTGCTCTCGGCCAGAAAGCCATCTGGCGATGGTTTCAATTTCGACCTGAAGGCCATCATGGGCTTCTCCGACACGACTTTTGTCGTGGACCGCGCAGTGTACGGCAGGAACCAGTGGGTGCGTGTGGGTGAATACACCACCACGCTCACCGACGAGTTCCAGAGCTTCACCATTTCGGGCACACCGGCCGGTGAATACCGCTTCCGCGTCGTGTCGTATGTCGACGCCGAAATCGACAGCGTGGCTGGTTTCCACATCGACAACGAGGCCCCCGACATTCTGGTGACTGTCGACAGCCTCCACACGCAATTTGTGGACTATAGCGTATGTGCTGAGGACAGCACAAAGGAATTTCTCGTTTTCAACACCGGTACCGGCACGCTGAATGTCGACATCACGTCCGACGACGAACAGCTGTTCAGCGTCGACAAGAGCTCTCTGAGCATTGCCGGGGGCGAGTCGGAAAAGGTCAACGTCACGTTCCACTACGACGCCGCCACTATCGGCAAGAACGAGGCTTACATCAAGTTCAAGTCTGAAGGCGACAATCATCCGTTGCTTTCCACAACCATCACTGTCGCGGCGGTCGTCACCGATCCCGACGTGTGGGTCGTCGACTTCAACGACGGCCAGATGCCGTTTGGCTGCTACGGTGAAGGCTTCGTGGTCAAGGACAGCGTGGCAACACACTACAATCCCGACGGCGGAGGCATGGCGGCCATGGCGGCCATCTTCGGCGGCGGTGGAGCAAGCGACTGGTTCATGACGCCACCGCTCTCTATTCAGGGCGTGCAAGATGCTGTGGTCTTCCAGATGAAGAACGGCGACGGCAGCTACAAGGGCCCCATCATCGACCCGCAGGCCAACGTAACCATCGAGAAGACAATCTATGGTAGCAACAAATGGGAGAAGGTCGACGCCTATCAGTTCAAGGACACTCTGAACCATGTGAAATGGATTTCGTGGCTCCCTGAAGGCGACTACCGATTCCGCTTTGTCTCGGGCGACAGCCTTTGCATCGACAGCATCGCCGGCGGACGCATTCTGATGAATGCCCCCGACCTGCTCGTGCGCGAAAACGGACGCAGCGTGCAGACCGTGAACTACGGCGTAGCACGCGGCAACCAGACCAAGACCTTCCAGCTCATCAACACCGGCACGGCGGCATTGCAGCTCTATGCCATGTCGAGCGACCCAACGTTCTACACCTTGAGTGAACAGATGTTCAACATCGAAGCCGGAGAGTCGGCTACAATCGATGTGACGTTCAATCATAACCCCGAGGCTTTGGGTGCACACCAAGCGGCACTCGTTCTTGTGCCGCAGAATGCGACGATTGCCACACAGATGATTTACCTCTCGGCCTACATCACCTACGACGATGCATGGTCGGAGGACTTCGAACCTGAGTTCCTGGTCGAGGAAGGCGAGGTTCCTGTACTGCCTGCTGGATGGAGCACCACCGGATGGCAAATCACCAAGGGCGGCGGCATGGACATGATGGCAATGATGGGCATGGGCGGCGGAGAGAAATCCTGGGCGCCCCATAGCGACAGCGACGCCTACGAACTCATCACACCGCGCCTGCAGGCCCAAAAGGGCGACGTGCTGCGCTTCTATGCCGACATCAGCAGCGGTTGGCTCAACTTGTTCTTCAAGCGCGATGCCGACGACGACTGGACCTACCAGAACACTTATATTACTGCCGACTCGATTTATTTCATCGCTCCCCTCTCGGGAGTTTACCAACTCAAGTTCACAGGTAGCTCGGTGTCGGTCGACGACTTTATCGGCTTCCTGTTGCCCATGGAGGAGGCAGCGCTCCAAGACAACAACGATGAAATAAACGCATTGGTTCTTGAGCACTACCAGGGCAGGACTGTGAACGTTGTCTATGACCGCGTGCTCTCAGCTTCTCAGAATCAAGACGGCACATTCACCCCGAAGGCCTATACCCTCTGCCTGCCTTACGACTTCCGCTTCAGCGAACTCGTTGAGCCCGGAAAGGTTAAATTCTACGAACTCTCGTTTATCGACAACTATTACAATCAGTTCATATTCACCACGGTGACCGATGTGGCCAAAGCGGGTAAAGCTTACCTGGCTGTAGTAGACCAAGGCGATGTGAGACTCGATGCATTCAATGTGGCAATGATAGCAGAACCGGTCACCGACGAAGAGTCAACCGCTGTCAACGACTACGGCGAATGGTACTTCAACGAGAACAAGAGCAAGGTGGGCCAGTGGGTAGGTAACTTCAGCGGCATCAAAGCCAGCGAGGCCGACTCCAAGAACATGTTCTGTCTGCTCGAGGACGGCACTTGGGCACGTTTCACCTCAAAGGACAACCCCGACGCCACTCTCAACGCGTTCCGCGCATTCTTCCTGTCAGACGAAGCGCCCGCCGGTGCACCCGCCATCTCCCCGGCTAAGGCAAACGACACGGCCAACAAGAAGTACCACACTCTGTTCAACAACGCCGGTGCGGGTAGCGTGAGCGACGGCAATGTGCCCGATGCGTTCAACATTCTCTACAACCCCGACATTCCCACTCCCTCGCCCGTAGTCTCTGGCGTCGAGCCTGTCATAAAGACCATCGAGGACGACGGAACCCACCGCTATTTCGATTTGTTGGGTCGCCCGCTCAACCAGAAACCCGAGCAAGGCATCTACATCGACAATGGCAAAAAGGTTATTGCGAAATGAGAATGAACCGATGCTATTGACTCCTATCTGGAGTTGACTATAACCCCATGTGCGCATTCGCACATGGGGTTTTCTCTATCCATCAACAAGAAATGAAGAAAAAGGGACGGTTCCTTTTTCTTCATTTGTTGACTTTTTTCATAATAATTTAGCGTTGTTTGTTAGTATAAAAATAATATTTCCGCTGTTAGCAGCCCTACTGCGATAAGGAAATAGGTTACGGTAGGTAGAACGTATGAAATATACTCGTTTGACAGAATATAATGGAACAGTTCTGCATACCTCGTCATACGCCCGTCTTGACGGACGCCTTTTATTTGTCGGGTCGGTTACAGTCTCGTCGGTCTCAACATAAACCTGTTTTCCGTCAACAAAAAAACACACATTGCGTCCCTTATGCCAAAGGTTGTCTTCATAAACTTTAATATCACCCACTCTGGTCAACAGTTGTTCCCACGTGTTGATGCCAAGTTTGACAAGGTCGGAATATTCGACGGTGCAATACGCAATTGGTGCGCAGATGCTGTCCAATTCGCTCTCATACTCGCTTTCGGCACCGTATATCGCCGGCGACAGCGACATGAAGATGCCAAGTAAAAGAAGATTTTTCAGTTTCATAATTCAAACAATTTGTTGTGAATACATAATCATTCAAACAGCAACCAACGGGCTAACGGTGTCGGCTTCGGCAACAGTGCCATAGCCACGCCCGATGATCCTTCAAGTAGTCCACTTCTCTCCGTGTAGCCGCCTTTCGCTGAAGGGTCGAAGGTCAAGAACTTATATCCGTTCCCATCCAAATATCGTTTAATTTCAGTTAAAAGAGTGGGAGCGGAAATAAGTAACGAGTTTTGGAAGACATCATCTTCCATTACCTCTTCGAGCGAGGTTTTGCTGTTCAACTTATTATCCACTTCGGCCCACGGGTAATATGGTATGCGCATTACAGCTGAATCTAACGGACGATATTTGATACTCGCTTTCATTATTTGTTGTTATCTGCTTCTATAAAAACATAAAGAATGGGCTCGGTTTAGGTTTTAACTTGAATCGTATTAATGAGTATTTATGCGTATTTATGCGGCTTCAACCACTTGTTTATTGACGCAAAATCAATTGCCGCTGCAAATATAGTGTATTTTTCTTGAATCGCCAAATTATTTACCAGGGAAATACGAAAAAAACACCGCCATTAAGCGCTGATTGTATTTTTTTGTAATTTTGCGGCACTGGACAATACTAATATAGATTCGATTATGATTTGCAACAACTGCGGGAGCAACGTACCCGAACACATGAACTACTGCCCCAGGTGCGGAGCGCAGTTCCAACAAGCGGCTCCGCCGCAATATCAAACGCCGGCAACGGAGCGACAGAAAGGCTCGGGCAACAAAGGGCTGCTCGTTACTATAATCGTGTTAGTGTCGTTGCTGCTGGTCATAGGCACAGCCTTCGGCATTTATTTCATGACGCGAGACAATGACAGTTCCTCTGCCGACAACACCGCTCAGCGCACTGAGACAAGAGTGGTCGCGCAACACGTGCCGGCTCAGACTCATCAGCCCACCGTCAGCAACACGCCAAAGCTGAGCTCAGGCATCATCGTCGACCCCGTCGACTCATATGTGAATGTGCGTCGAGGACCGGGCACAAGTTATGCCATCGCCACGCAGCTCGACGTGGGCACCACCGTCTACTACGAGCGCGGCTCAAAATGGGTCAAGGTCTACGACCTCAACAACCGCTATCTGGGATACGTCTTCCACGACCGCATCCGCTGACCGTCTGCTGTAGAATTCCAGATTAAATTCCCTACGGAGTTTGGGGAGCTGCAGGAGTTTCTTTTTGACAGAGGAACAAAAGGCTTCGCGCTAAAGAACAAAAGTTTATATCTTTGTTTGCCAGCAAGATATAAATAAATCTTATGTTCTTAAAAGAGCGGCTAATGCTTATGTTCTTCTGTCAAAAATATATAAATCAAGAATTCCGGATTAATCCGGATTATCCGGAATAAATTCTCTACGGAGTTTGGGGAGTTATAGGAGTTTATCTTTAAAATTAAAAACTCCATTAACTCCTTGACTCCGTAGAGATTAGGCGCATCCTGCGAAGTTTAGGTAGTTGCAGGACTATTCTGTCAAAAAATGTGTTATTGGAGTTTTAAATCAAGAATTCCGGAATAAATTCTCTACGGAGTTTGGGGTGCTATAGGAGTTTATCTTTAAAATAAAAACTCCATTAACTCCTTGACTCCGTAGAGATTAAGTGCATCCTGCGGAGAATAGCAAAGCGGGAGGAGGACAAAACGAGGGGCGCACCGTGATGGCACGCCCCTGCTGGTTATAGAGGTTGCTTATAGCTTACTCTTGTGTGCTGTCCCACCATACGGGGAGGGTCTTCAGCAGGTCGCTCTGATACCACTTTGTGGTCTCGGTGGCGAGTGCCGATGCACCAGGAACCGATGCTCCGATCTCGTCGAGGTTGACGTTGTTGTAGTCGGTCTCGTAGGAAGCCTGGTTCCAGCGACGCGGGAACGAGCCCTTCGGGCAGTATTTCCAGAAGCTGGAGTTGTTCTCATACTCGAACGGCTTGTTCCAACCCAGGAAGAACTCGGGATTGTAGTCCAAACGGCGCATATCGTTCCACATCTCGGTGGTGAAGAAGATGACGAACTGCTTCTGAGTCATAATCTTGCCCATAGTGATGTCGCCGGGGGTGCCGATGGCATTGTTCAGGAAGTTGTCGATAGCGGCCTGTTCCATAGGAACGAACGACGGGCACTCGAGCAGGCTCGGGTCACCCTGGGTCCACATCTTCAGCACGCTGTTCACAAACTCCATGTGAGCCTTGATACCCTCTTTGTAAGCGGCGAAAGCCTCAGCCTTCTTGTTCTGACGGAAGAGCACCTCGGCGCGAATCATACAAGCCTCGGCATACGAACCCACAACGGTGGGCGAGGTGGGACGGGTCCAGAACACGCCGGAGATGGCGCTGCCGTCAACCTTGTCGCCGTTGCGGCGCATAATCATGTCCTTGCGGCCCAGGTAGCCGGTAGAACCCGACTGGCCCTGAACGTAGACGGTGTCGCCCTTGCGAATTTCGTCCTTAGTGTCGCAGTACCAGCTCGAAGTAGAGGCATCATACAGTGAGGGATAAGGACCTCCGCTGCTGATGATGTTGGTCTGAAGGTCGACCGGCAGCGAGCGGCGCCATTTGCCGTCGGCGCTCCACTTGATGCCTGCGGGGGTGTTGGCACTTCTTGCCGAACGAGCCCAGGGGATGAAGTGGTCGGCGCGCGGGTCTTCGATGCCCTTGCCGTTGAAGTTGGTCAGGTTGTCGTAGAAATACTTCGAGACAAACATACGGTTGTTGTTCATGCCGATGCATGAGTAGAGTGCCGAGTAGTCGACGGGCTCATCCCAACCTTCGTGGTCGTGGGTAGTGCTGTTGTTGTCCTCGTGATAGACGATGGTGTTGTCGGCATTGCTCTTCATAGCCTTGTCGAGGCAGGCGAGAATCTCGGCCTGGTCGTACTTGCCTTCCTTGTAGCTGCCGGGAGCTTTCTTGCTCAGGTGGTTCAACCAGCGGGCTTTCAGCAGGTAGCACAATTTAATCCACTTGCCGGTGTCGCCGTTGTTCCACATGTCACCCACGCTCAGGGGCTGGGCGCCGTCTTCCTGCTTCTTGCTGAAGAGTTCGATGGCCTCGTCGATAAGTTTGATACAGCCCATGAACACTTCCTTGCCGGTGTTGTACTTAGGAGCCACGGCATCGCCGAAGGCCTCGTCGAACGGCACTTCACCGAAGAGGTCGGTCAGGTTCATGAAGCCGAAGGCTTTCATGTAGCAGGCCATGGCGGCGTAGTGGTAAGCGCCGGCTTCCATGGAGCTGTTGTACAAGTCGTTCAAGTTTCCGCCCACGGGAACGAGGAACCATTGCTGTGCATTGTTGGCGCGGTTGGCTCCGCCCATGTTCCATTGCATAGCGGCGAGCTGCTGACCGCCGGTATAGGTTGCCAAGTGGCCGCAGTAGTATGCGGTATTCGACGACGGAATCATATAGGCCGCGATGCTATAGTGCTGCATGAACGTCATGCGAGTGGGATAGCTGGCGTCGGCCGAAGTAGGGGTGTTGGGGTCGTTGTTGACATCCAGCCAATCGTTGCAGGAGGTCAGTGAGAGAGCCGCAACGCCCATTATTAATAATGCTTTGAAAAATTTCATATTCTGAAGTGTTTTGAAGTTCTTCTTATATATTTAATGTTACGTCGCCAGATTTTAGAACGTGAGGTTCACACCGAAGGCGAAACTTGCAGTAGCGGGTACACCGCAGTAGTCGACACCTACCGACGATGAGCCGATAGCACCGGCGCCGGCAGCGGCAACCTCGGGATCACCATCATAGTTGGTGAACAGCAACAGGTTGTTGGCAGTAGCACTCAGAGTACAGCCCTTTATGAACTTGGTGCGGGCGAGCAGCGAAGTGGGAAGGGTGTAAGAGAGTGAAATAGAGCGCAGACGGAGTACGTTCACGTCCTTCATGAAGTTGGCGCTCTCACGCATGTAGTAGGTCTGATAGTAGTTGTTGATAATCCATTCGCCCGGGGTCTGCTTACCGTTGTAGTTGTAAGTCTTGCCAGCCTCGAACACGAAGGTCTCGGGATTGCCGTAGATTTTGACATCCTTGCCATCAACTTTCTCAGTACCAGTCTGGTGAACACCAGTAATCTCGAGACGGTTACGACCCTCGGTCAGCTTAGCTGTACCGTTGTCGACCATCGAGTAGAGGGTGCCGTTGTAAACGTGGCCGCCTACACGGAAATCCCACAACATGTTGAACGACCAGTTCTTCCAGGTCAAGGTGTTGTTCCAACCGCCTGCGAACTTGGGCTCGCGGTTACCAATCTCGAGCTTGTCGTTAGTACCGCCGGTAGGCATGTTGTTGTCGTCGAGAATCAGGTTGCCATTGGGGTCGCGGTCGAGCTTGCTGCCACTGATGGCCATGAAGTTACCATTGTTGAACGATGCAGCGCGGGCGCTACCCACCTGTACGTCGGTCACGTAGAGAATGTCAACACCCTTGATAAGGTTCTTGACAGTACCGCGGTTGCCGCTCATGTTCAAGCTGGTCTCCCAAGTGAAGTCGCGGGTCTGAACGGGAATACCGCCGATGCTCAACTCCATACCCTTGTTGTACACGTCACCGGCGTTGACCTTACGAAGGATGTAACCGATGAAGTTCGACAGACGGGGCTCCATAATCTGGTTGAAGGAGTTGTTGGTGTAGAACGCATAGTCGAGGTGGAAGCGGTTGTTGAAGAAACGCAACTCAAGACCGACCTCGGTCGACTTGGTAATCTCGGGTTTCAGGAACGGGTTGCCGGTGGTCCAGGTGTTACCCACACCGGTCTTGCCCTGCAGATAGGTACCAACAGGCCACAGATAGGTGTTGGTCACATAGGGGCTGGTATCTTTACCTACCTTTGCCCAGCTGGCGCGAACCTTACCGAAGGTCAGCCAGTCGGGACGGCTGTCGCCCATAAGCTCGGTGAACACGATGGCACCGCTGACGCTCGGATAGAAGTAGCTGCGGTTCTCCTTCGGGAGAGTCGACGACCAGTCGTTACGGCCGGTAACGGTCACGTAGATGGCGTTGCGCCAGTCGGCACGGAACTCGCCGTATACACCCACAAGACGCTTGCGGCTCTTGTAGTTGCTGAAGTTGCGGTTGTCTTGCAGTGCGTTGTCAAACGCATAGAAGTCGGGAACCTGGAAGTTCCAAGCCATGCGGTAGTTGTTGGTGTACTTGGTGTACTCACTCGTTGTACCAAGCAACAGGTTGAAGTTGAAGTCGCCGAACTGCTTGTTGAAGTTGGTCATCAAGTTGGTCGACAGATATTGGTAGCGGCGTGAGTTCTCGCTCAACATACCGTTAGCCCAGGTCTCCTTGTGTGTACCACCGGCTGCAAGGCGGTTGGTGTTCTCGGTAGTATAGGAGTCGATACCCATGCGGTAGCTTACCCACCACCAGTCGAACAGGTCGGCCTTCACATTGAAGTTGCCGGTGAAACGCTCGGTGTTGTCGGTCAGCTTATCCTTGTTCAGAATCCAGTAAGGATTGTTGCGCTCTTCCCAAGGCATCAGGTCGGGACGCAGGATGTAACGGCTGCCATCCTCGTTGAGGTAGTTGCGCATGTCGTCGAACGGACTCCAGTTGTACACAGCGTACATAGTACCCGAACCGCTGTCGTTGAACAGGGCCGAACTGGTGAGAGTCTTGGTGGTGCGGGCCTGGCTGTAGGCAGCGTTGGCGCCGAACGTGAACAGTTTATACTTCTGCTCGCCGTTGAAACGGAAGGTCGTCTTCTTGTAACCGGTGGTCGGGATGATACCGTCCTGATCGTAGAACGAACCCGAGAGGAAGAACGAGCCGGTCTTGTTACCGCCGCTCACACTTAGGTTGGTGTCCCAAGCGCCGCCGCGCTTGAAGAAGTTGCCGATATTGTCGTACATAGGCTGGCCTTCCTCGGCGGGAGCGCCCCAAGAGGCGTAGCTGCGGCCGTCATAGTAGAAGTCCTTGTACGAGCCGTCCTCGTTGAAGCGTTGCGAGACATAGCCGCGCATATACTTCTTCTGAGTCTCGGGAAGCGACTTGGCCCAAGTGGTGATGTACTTGGCGCTCAAGTTCACCTCGACATGGCCCTCGTGACCCTTCTTCGTCGTGATGATCACAACACCGTTAGCAGCCTTCGAACCGTAAAGAGCCGAAGCGGCGGGACCCTTAAGCACACTCATGCTCTCGATGTCCTCGGGGTTGATATCCATCACACGGTTGGAGTTGGTGGTGGCCACACCGGTCATGCCGTCGAAGCCTGAGTTACCAATCACCGAGGTGGAGTTGTCGTAAATCACACCGTCGACAACAAACAGAGGCTGGTTGTCGCGCTCGAGCGATGTACCACCACGCAAGATGATCTGAGCACCTGAACCAGCGGCACCCGACGATTGAGTGATGTTCACACCGGCAATCTTGCCCGCAAGCGAGTTGATCGCGTTGGTGTTCTTGTTCTTCATAAGCTCATCGGCCTTCAGGTCGTCGGCGGCGTAGCCCAATGCTTTGCGCTCACGCTTCACACCCATAGCCGTCACAATGACGTCACCCAGCATCTGCGAATCGTCACTCATCGTGATGTCCTGGTTGGTGCCGGTCACTCTCACCTCCATGGGCTTGCTGCCCACAAACGTGATTACGAGTGTGCTGCCGGGATCGGCAGCGATAGAATACTTACCGTCGATGTCGGTGGCCGTGCCGCGGTTTGTTCCTTTAACCTTGACTGTGGCTCCGATCAGCGGTTCACCGTTGGCGTCGCGTACGACACCGCTCACCTTGCCTGTCGTCTGCGCCTGGGCCGTGAAGCCCCAATGGCAACTGTCGGTCATTCCGGCAGGTACACCAAAGGCGAGTGCTAAGGCAAAGATCAATGAAAATTGCTTTTTCATACGCACATGTTTTAATAAAAAATTATAAGTGGTTTATGAAATTGTTTGTTCACTTTTTTTCGATTGTTCGCATCATTTATGTAGCTTGTATCGACGTTTTGCATTGCAAAAGTGATAATTTTTTTCCGCACTAACAAAAAAAACAAGTCTTTTTGCAATCAAATGTTAATTTTAACATTAACATTTAACGCTTATCCCTACCATTTTTGATTGTTTTTTCAACCTTTTTCAGTATGTTTCTGAAAAAAAGTTTAGTTTTTCTGCAAAAAAAGTTTAAAAAATATAGTTAAATCAAAATATTTTTTATACCTTTGTCCTTTAGAAGTGTAGGATTTTTATGTTCCGCTGAGCTAACCTATTGAATCTCATGTATTAACATAAGAATTAAGCACACTTTTTTGTTTTAACAGAGACTATACGAGAACTAAATTATCAATACAAACCTATTTATTAATTTAAAAATGTGCGTATGAAAAAGTGTTTAACATTGTTAGGTGCCATGTTCCTGGCATTCGGCAGCATTAATTATGCTTATGCCGCACCGGAACCTCAATCACAGGCGACACAACTCAGCACTGTGTCGGGCACCGTGACCGATGAGAATGGTGAGCCCATTATCGGCGCCACAGTTTCCGAGCTCGGTACAACTCGTGGCACTGCCACCGATGTCAACGGACGTTTCTCGTTCCGCGCCAGTGGCAACGGCAAAATCCAAATCTCTTATGTGGGTTACAAGACTGTGACTCTGAACCCGGGTTCGAGCCTCAACGTGCGTCTGGCCGAGGATAAAGCACTCCTCGACGAAGTCGTGATTGTGGGTTACGGACAGCAAAGAAAAGCCAACCTCACCGGCGCCGTCAGCAACGTCGACGTGAGCAAGGCTCTTGAGTCGAAGAGCGAGACCGACGTCAGCAAGGCTCTGCAAGGAACCGTTCCCGGTCTTACCATCTTGAACGACAACGGCCGCATCGACTCCGAGGCTTCTCTCGTGATTCGTGGTATCGGTACCCTCTCGAACAGCGGCGTTTCCACTCCGCTCTACATCGTTGACGGTGTGCCCACCGACAACCTGTCGTACCTCAACACCAACGACATCGAGAGCATCTCGGTGCTCAAGGATGCTGCATCGACTTCGATCTACGGTACCCGCGCAGCCTTCGGTGTGGTGCTTATCACTACCAAGACCGCTCACGTAAAGGACAACATCCGTGTCTCTTACAAGAACAACTTCTCTTGGAGCCAGGCTACCACCCTGCCCGAGTATCCCAATGTCCCCACTCAGGTACAGGCCCTTATCGACGACAACTACCGCAAGGGTAACGCCGCCGAGCTCTTCGGTATGTACATGGACAGCGAGGAGTTCCAGACCGGTATGAGAAACTGGATCACCAAGCACGGCGACACCAGAGCCGGATATCGTGAGATGATTCTCAACGACGACTATGACAAGTATGGATACTATGCCAACTGGGATGTGGGCGGCATCATGTTCAACAAGGCAGCTCCCGCACAGTCACACAACATCTCGGTGACCGGCAACTCGGGACGCACCAACTTCTATGTATCGTTCGGCTACAACCAGCGTCAGGGTCTGCAGAACTTCAACCCCGACAAAATCAGACGTTACAACGCTACCGTCAACGTGTCGGCTCAAGCTACCGACTGGTTGCAGATTGGTGCCCGTATCGCTTACAACGACCGTACTTACAAGGGCGTGTCCAACCGTCAGAACTACGGCAACGCCGGTTATCAGTACCTCTGGCGCTGGGGTTCGTTCTTCGGTCCTTACGGATACTTCGTCAACCCCGAGGACGGCAACGAGTATGACGCTCGCACCATGATCGGTTATCGTAAGCAAGGTGGTGAGAGAATGCGCCACATGAACAACCTCCGCCTCACCGGATTCGTGAAAGTGAACCTCGTCAAGGGTCTTACCTTCAACGGCGACTACACCTTCATCCGCAAGAACACCAAATATAAAGATGTGGGTCTTATTCCCAACCTTTATAACACTTGGGGCCTCGCTCCCACCGCTCCGTCAAACTGCGGTACCACTTCCACTTGGATCGAGACCGACCACAGCGTATATCAGAACCAGGTGTTCAACGGCTATTTCAACTATGCCGCAATGTTCAACGATGCTCACAACCTCAACGTGATGGTCGGTGCCAACCTCGACAAGGCCGACTATGAGTATCTCTACTACGAAATGCACGGCATTCAGGACGCCAACATGCCTGAGCTCGCTCTTGCCAACGAATATTACACCTACACGCATCAGCACACCCACCAGGGTTCGGCTGGCTTCTTCGGTCGTATCAACTACGACTACAAGGGTAAATACCTCTTCGAGGTTAACGGTCGTTACGACGGTTCCAGCAAGTTCCCCAGCGGCGACCAGTGGGCATTCTTCCCCTCGTTCTCGGTTGGTTATCGCATCAGCGAGGAGAGCTTCTGGGAGCCCATCAAAAACATTATCAGCAATGCTAAGCTCCGCGCTTCTTACGGTGTGATCGGTAACCAGGAAATCGGTGCCGACATGTTCCTCGAGACCATGGCTAAGCAGGCCAACAGCGTGAACTGGCTTGGCACTGGCAGCTCGCGTTTCGACTACTTCTCAGCTCCTAAGCTGGTGTCGAAGTCGCTCACTTGGGAGAAAATCAAAACCACCAACGTGGGTATCGACCTGAGCTTCCTCAACGGTGAGTTCAATGTGAGCTTCGACTGGTATCAGCGCGACACCAAGGACATGCTCGCTCCGGGTAAGGCACTGCCTAACGTGCTCGGCGCCTCGGCAGCTTGGGAGAACGCAGGTTCACTCCGCACTCGCGGTTGGGAACTTACCCTCGACTGGCGTCACCGCTTCGGCGATGCTAACGTATACGCTACCTTCAACCTCAGCGACTATAAGACCAAGGTCACCGAGTGGGACAGCAACAACCTCATCAACACCAACTACTCCGGCAAGGAGTACGGCGAGATCTGGGGCTTCGAGACCGACCGCTACTTCGACTTCAACGACTTCGTCAATCAGGATGCAAGCGGCAAGTGGATTTACAAGGAAGGCGTGGCCGACCAGACTCCGCTTCAGAGCAACGGCTTCGTATATGGCCCGGGTGATGTCAAGTTCGTCGACCAGAACGGTGACGGTGTCATCAACTGGGGTGCAGGTACTCCCGACGATCACGGAGACCTCATCAAGATCGGCAACAGCACTCCGCGTTTCCAGTACTCGCTCCGCTTAGGTGGCGACTGGAAGGGATTCGACCTCGACCTCTATCTCCAGGGTATCGGCAAGCGCAAAATGTGGACACAGTCGGCGTTCGTAATGCCGATGACTCGTGGTGCCGACGCTCTCTATGCCAACCAGACCGACTACATCACCGAGGCTGAGTATAATGCTCACAACATCCGCCAGGGTGCCGAGTTCCCGCGCATGTGGGACGGCGGTGCAGGCCAGGGTAACGCTTCAAGCTCCATCCTCAGCGCTGGTAAGTTCAACTTCTATCCTCAGACCAAATACCTGGTTAACATGGCGTATCTGCGCATGAAGAACATCACCTTGGGTTACACTATCCCGAGAGACCTCACTCGCAAGATCTACATCGACCGCATTCGCATCTATGCCTCTGTCAACAACGCGTTCGACATCGTCAACCACAACAACCGCACCGGCATCGACCCCGAAATGAACAGCGGTGAAGGTTCGCTCGGTAATGGTGTTTGGGGACGTATCGACCCGATTATGCGCTCTTACTCATTTGGTATTCAAATTGATTTCTAATGTGTCATAGCATTTAATCAAGAATAGCGATGAATGATATTTATTAACATTAAAATGACTAAGTTAAATATGAAAAAATTCGCATTATTGCTGGTGACAGGCTTGATGTTCGCATCTTGCTCCGACTTGCTGGATACCGAACCCTACGATAAGTTTACCAAGCAGAACTACTTCACAAGTGAAACGAATGTGCAGTTGTTTGCCAACTACTTCTATAACACCTTCACTGGTTATGGATCAGGTAGTGGCGACTACTACTTCAATACGCTCAACGACGACCAGGCTTCAACCGGTATCACCAAATGGTCGTTCACCTCTGTGCCCGGCACCGCTGGCGCATGGAACACTCCGTATGTCGAAATCCGCCGTGCCAACACTCTGATCGCTGCTATTCCCGGAGTCAGCTCAATGAGCGAAGCCGCTAAGAACAACTGGCTCGGTGTGGGACGTCTGTACCGCGCTTGGCAGCACTACAAACTCGTGCGCGCCTACGGCGATTGCTACTGGGTGGACAAAGAACTCGACAGCGGTGACAAGGACATTCTCTACGGACCGCGTCAGCCGCGCAACGACGTGATGGACCACGTGCTCGAAGATCTTGACTTCGCTGTGGCAAACATCACCTACAACGATGGCTCGAGAGTAGCTTTCAACAAGTGGGTGGCACTCGCCATGAAGGCCGAAATATGCCTCTTCGAGGGTACCTACAGCAAGTATGTGAGCAAGGACGCTACCCGCGCCAACAAGTATCTCACCGAGGCCAAGAACGCATGCCAGACTATCATGTCCTCCGGCAAGTTCAAACTCAACAGCGACTACAAGTCGAACTTCGACAGCGATAACCTCAATGGCAACGAAGAGATGATTCTCTACAAGCACTATGTGCAGGGTATCATGGGACACGGTACCATCGACTACACTTGCGGTTCGACTCAGGTCAACGGTATGACCAAGGACGCTTTCGACAGCTACCTGTTCCGCGATGGCAAGCCGCTGGCTACCACCACCATGGACAAGAGCGACAAAGGTTTTGTGATTGAAATCGACGACAAGTCGGGTTACGGCACGGCTAAGCACATCGACATCAGCAGAGTGCTCGCTAATCGTGACCCGCGCTTGAGCGCTCAAGTCGACCCCATCCTCCAATTCCCCGGTAGCGGTTACGCACGCTTCGGCGGCGCCCAGTCCACCGCTTCCACCGGTTACGGTGTGCTCCTGTTCGACAACGTTAAGTACTCCAACGACAACGCTTCGCGCCAGTCGACCACCGGTAACTACAGCGACGCGCCCATCTTCTGGTATGCTGAGATTCTTCTCAACTATGCCGAGGCTTGCGCCGAGCTTGGCTCGATTACCGATGCCGACCTCAACAAGTCGATCAACCTCCTTCGCGACCGCGTAAGTATGCCCCACCTCACCACAGCTGTGGCTGCCGACCCGGCAAACAACATGGGTGTGAGCCCGATTATCTGGGAGGTGCGCCGCGAGCGTCGCGTCGAGATGATGTACTGCATGAACGACCGTTACTACTCACTCCAGCGCTGGAACCAGCTCGACAAACTCGACACGCAGAAGTATCCCAACCTGAGCCGTGGCGCTTATGTCAAGGGCTTCGACGCCGAGGGTGTTGTGACTAAGGACGTCACTATCGACGCCGATGGTTACATCAACTGCAAGAACAACGGTGCTGAGCGTATCTACGATCCCAAGTACTTGCTCTTCCCCATCCCCAACGACCAGATCACGCTCAACAAGCAGATCGGACAGAACCCCGGATGGTAATCCCAAGTCAAATCAATTGACCTAAACATAGCCGCCCGACCAACTTGGCCGGGCGGCTTCATTACTATGACGGATCTCATCACCGTGGGCGGTTTCACAACTACAGCAGGAATTCCTCGACATTGTCGGGCGTCACAACCCACCTATGTAAATACACATTGCTTTTCCCAAATAAACAAGCAAAAGTTTAAGAAAATTGGAATGGAAGAGAGTGTGTCATAATTAACTTTAGGTTATTAAAACACGCTTCGCGTGGAACCACGAAGTGCTCACGACCCGAAGGGGAGCCCGTAGGGCAAGCGCAGCGCAGTAAATTTTAAGAAAAT
>JBGUHM010000137.1:0-4293 GCA_045112115.1 Sodaliphilus sp.
CTTGATAAGCACTTCCCACAGCAAACAAATATTAATCCAGACCAAGCAGCAAAAGCGACTAAACTTAAAGAGCAAAAGCAAACCAGACCTGAAAACCTAAATGAAGAAGAAGATGGTGAGGTCAATAACATAAATAACGGTAGCGAATATACAGCAACAGAGTATGTATCAAAAGAAGAATGGCTTGAGAAATGGGAAACAGAAAATGTTCCTCTTACCCCAAATCAAAAAGACATTATTACTGAGAAGCTAAATGATTATGAGCCTGCATGGAATACGGAACTCTCTGAAAAACAAATAATGGAACAAATCTCTATTCATAAAACTGAGATTGACAATAAGGCGAATAATTCTTCCACCACCCGTCCAACAAATAATATAACACAACCTGTTAACGGCTCAGTTGATAACGAAGAATATAGTAAACCCTCGACGAAACCGAATGACAGCAAAGTTGTAAGAGAAACTGTAATCAAAAATTTTGAAAGGAAAATTCAAGAAGTAAATGTCAATGCAAATTATTCTAAAAATTCAAAAAAACTCAAGGAATTAATTGACGCTATAGGTAATGACGATCAAATAAGCTATAGCCCTAAAGACGTCGAAAGACTTCAATGTATGGCTGGCGACAGGCTCGCTGATTGTATGATGAAATACTACGACAACAACAGTGGTGACATCGACTTTGAAGAGCTGCAGCTCATGAAGGAGGATGCAGACTATCTACTAAATCCTGATACTAAATATTTGGATAAGCAATTGAAGAAGTTAGGAGATTTTAAGCGCAACATTTTGAACAAGATGTAATATTGTTGTGACGCGAATGCATCGTAACTAGAACTCTGACAACACATATAAATATCACTAAAAAAAACGACTGAGATGAAAAAGTATTTATACATAGCATTTGTGGCGATAGTTTTCGCTTGCTTGGGTGCCGGCAATGCTTCGGCACAGAACCGCCACATCAAGGATCCGGCTAAATACGCCGCGATGAGCGTCGACAAGAAAATCGATTTCTGGCAAGACGAAATCAAGAAAGCGAAGAAATCATACGAAAAGCTCACGAAAAATCTTGAGAAATATGAGAAAGAAATTGCAAAACTGCAAAGTAAAGGCAGGGATGACAATGAATTGAGGGAAAGAATCAGTCGCACTCGTTACGACCTAGCAAATTTGCCCAAGGACCTCGACAAAATGAAAGAAGTGCGCGATTCGCTGATTGTCGACACCTACATCCTCGACATTATTTACAAGCCCTGTCCTAAGGATGGCGATGTAATTAAGAATGCGCTGAAGAGAATAGACATCGTTTGTGAAGACGGCAGCGAGTTCTTCCACCAATTTGCCGTAGATTATCGTCCGCTGGTAACGAACTACAGCGACCTTGCAAAAGAGTTGCGCGAGCTGCTCAACGACAAGATTGTAATCAATTGTCTGAGTGAACTCAAACCCATGACCAACGAATATCTGTGGAAGCAGATCAAAGGCAGCAAGTACTACCAATTCTACCAAACTCGCAACCGTGACGACGTGCGCTCCATCCCCTACCTCGACAAAATAGTAGACGAGATGCATAAACTCTCTGACGGTCTTGGCAAACTCAATCCTCATGAGAAAAAGAAAGCCCAGGAACTTGACAATAAGCGTAAATCGCTGCACAACCAACTCAACCCCGGCTATCAAAGCACCAACGACCAGATTAGAGAAATTTTCGACGGCAAAGGTCAGGCTCCACGACGCACAAACAATATCTCTCGCGGAAACACCTCTCTCGGTGGCAACGTAAGCACCGGCCCCGTACCATCAAGCCGCAGACCCTGAGCTGGAATTAATAGTACTGAGAGAAAAAAGTACACCATTAAACAACCCCTGCATTACACATTAATATATTTAAAAACAGATGGCTGACGACCAATACAGGCAAATGCTACACATAGGGAGCGAGCTGCAAAACGGAAAATATCGCATCGACCGCTACTTGGCAAGCGGCGGTTTCGGAAACACCTACATTGCCACCAACCAGGTACTGCAGGCCACTATCGTAATAAAGGAGTTCTTCATCAAGGGCATCACAAGCCGTCTGGCCGACAGCCAAGTGAGCGTAAGCATCGAGGAGAACCGCCCGATGTGGGACAAGATGCTCGAGCGCTTCAAGCGCGAGGCACGCCACATGTACAAAATCAACCACCCGAACATCGTGAGGGTGCACGACCTTTTCGAGGAGAACGGCACGGCATACTATGTGATGGATCTGGTGGATGGCGAAAGTATGCGCAGCCGTCTGGAGCGAACGCACCATCCGCTGAGCGAGGCAGAAGTGAGTCAGGTGGTGCTACCGCAAGTGCTAAACGCACTCGACACAATACACACCGAGCATGTGTGGCATTTGGATCTCAAGCCGGCAAACCTAATGATGGAGCGCGGCGGCCTGGTGAAACTAATCGATTTCGGTGCCAGTAAACAGTCCGACCAAGGTGCAGGGGTTACTACCACCGGCTTGGCTTTCACGCCGGGCTACGCCGCGCCCGAACAGGTTGCTCAATACACTAAAGCCATTGGTCCATGGACCGACATCTACGCCCTTGGTGCCACTGTATACAATCTGTTGACAGGACTCAACCCTCCATCTCAAGTCGACATCGATGAAGAGGGCGACCGTGCTTTCGACTACTCGCAGGTGAATGTCAGTCAACAGATGCGTGGTTTTATTCGTCGGCTGATGGCGACACGGCGCAGCGAGAGGCCGCAGTCGGCAACCGCTGTGCGCATCTTGCTAAACCAGATGATTGCCCAGCCACATCCAGCGACAGCGAGGATTGCCAAAAGAACGGCAGGTACCAGTAGCCCAACTGGTGCTAACTTATCTCGCAGAACAATGGCGGCGGCCGCACCGGCAATCGCTCCTCAGCGAACACCAGTTAACGCGCTCAAAACCGAAACTACACCCGAGCCCCAAGTGACACCTACGTCTAAGCACCCCCAAGCGAACGCTCTCAAAGCAACACCCTCGCATGAGCCCAAGCAAACGCAAGCTAACGCGTCACAAGCCAAACATATGCACACTCCTGAGCAAACATCTGCGAGCACACCTTTGGCGGAATCAGCGCGAGAGCCCGAGGTCACTATTCCAGTGAACGACGAGGATGACACCCAGCCGCCTCGTCCCATAGATGATAAAAACAACTACAAGAAGCGCTATCTCGTTTCAGCCTTTATCATTCTGCTGTTGATTGGTCTACTCTTTTGGGTATTCGCTGGCAATGACGACGACAAGATAGTAGAAAACAATGGCAACGAAAGCCAGACGGAGTCGGTGGCACAACTGACCGGCGCCGAGAAAGCCAACTACGAGGCCGACGTGAAATACATGAAAGGTCCGAGCACTTGGAACAAGAGCCAAATCAACTCGGAACGCGGACGCAAGGTAATCCAACTAATGGAAGCCGGCGACATCGACGGTCTGCTCAAATGTGAATACTACAAGGAGAACAGCACAAACGGGCAAATCAACCCGCACTTCCTGAAGATTATTGATTTCCTCCATACATTCACCGGGGAGAAACGCGAACTCGCCAAGCGATACATACAGAAGCGCGCTGCAGGCAACACCGTGGCACTCTCGCAACTGGCAATGAATCTCGACGACGTGAGCACGGGCCGCACTACTCCCAGCGGCGACATCGACCGCTCGAATGTGAAAACGACAACGCCAACTCCAATAAAAGCACAAAACAACAAACAGGACAACAGCTCTATTAGAAACCAACATATGGTTAGTCCTTCAAGTAATAATAATGGCTACAACACAAGAAGGACGCAGCAATTGAATCAATCTGACGTTCAGGGTCAACATAGAGGTGCAGCAGATAATGCCGACGCTGCCCGTCGACAGATTCAGAACATGCAACAAAGACAGACAGTGACAGCGCCAACGCCTTCAAATAATAACCGAAATGTTTTAGATCGGCATAATAGTAATTAATAAACATAGAATAGAATGAGTCTCGATTTTATCCATAATTAAAGCACATGTATATTCCACAAAGGATATCTGACCTATGAAATATTTTATAATTTCAATATTGACAGCCATGGTTTTCTCGTTGACGCATGCCAACAACGCCGACATATTGAATAACGAGAACGCCGGAAAGGAGTGCGAAACCATCGAAGGCAACGAGGTGGAGATGAACAAGGTGGAGAGCGACAAAGACAAACCGATGTTCAACGCCAAGGATATCGACAAGAAAATCGTGGGCGGAAGCTACACCATCTTCCTGACCAAGGACG
>JBGUHM010000138.1:0-15993 GCA_045112115.1 Sodaliphilus sp.
CGAAAAGCTCACACGGCGAGCTCTGGTGTGGCTGAGCGAACAGACCGGAAAACCGGTGCTCAAACTCACCAACAAGGACTATAACGACTACGGGCTGAGCGAACTGCTCACCGCACGCGGCAGCGCTTACGATGTGAACATACATATTTTCAACGTGTTGCAGCACACCATTACCGGATGGCCCGGGGGAAAGCCAAACGCCGACGACACTTACCGGCCAGAGCGAGCCGAGCCGCACCCCAAACGAGTGCTCATCTTCAGCCCACACCCCGACGACGCGGTCGTCTCGATGGGAGGCACGCTACGCAAACTGGTGCTACAAGGGCATGAGGTGCATGTGTGCATGATGACCCGGGGCGACCTGGCGGTCAACGACGAGGACCTAATGCGATACGTCATGTACAACAAGAGGGTGCTGCAATATCACGGCGACCAATATAGGCCGGTGGTCGAACTCATCGACGATGTGGAGAGGAGACTGCAAAGCAAGCAGCCAGGCGACAACGACGACCAAGACGTGAGGAGGCTCAAAGGGCTCATTTCGCTCTGCGAAGGTTCGATGAGTTGCAGCTACCTGGGCGTGCCGGCGGCCAATGTCCACGAGCTAAGTCTGCCGTTCTACGTCGAAAACGACTTCGGGCAGGGTCGCGTCACCGAAGCCGACGTGCGCCCTGTGATGGAACTGATTCAGCAAATCAAGCCGCATCAGATTTTCTTCGCCGCCGACTTGGGCGACCCGTTCGGCACGCACGAGCGCTCTGCAAACGCGGTGCTCGCGGCTGTAGATGAATTACGCGACAGCGAAGCAATGCGGCAATGCCGGGTGTGGATGTACCGAGGGCAATGGGGCACATGGGATATCGACAACATCGAGATGGCGGTGCCAATGAGTCCCGAAGAGTTCAGTTTCAAGCGAATAGCAATCCTCAAGCACCAGTCTCAGGTTCACGACGCTCCTTACCGCAGTCCCGACGACGGAATGCTCAGCTGGCAGACATCGCTCGAGCGCAACCTCGCCACGGCAGCGCAGTACAGCCGTCTGGGCCTGGCAAGCTACGAGGCCATCGAGGCTTTCGTACAGTACAAACCGCAATAACCGAGAAATAACAATAGTATAAACCATAAATAACTAAACAGTATGAAGAAAACACTACTCTCAATCGCTATCGCATTTCTGCCGATGATGATGTTCGCGCAGGGATGGCCCGCCAACTACGGCGGAGTGATGCTCCAGGGTTTCTCCTGGGACAACTACAACGACCCGCGATGGTTCATGCTCGAAAAGAACGCATCCGATTGGTCGCAGTTCTTCGACCTGATCTGGGTGCCGCAAAGCGGTCAGTGCGGAAAGAATGACCCCGGCACAAGCATGGGTTACAACCCGCTGTACTATTTCAAGCAGAACAGCACCTTCGGCACCGAGGCCGAGCTGCGCTCGATGATCAAGACCTACAAGGAACTCGGTACCGGTATCATCGCCGACGTGGTAATCAACCACCGCGGCAACTGGAGCTCCTGGGTCGACTTCCCCAGCGAGACCTACAAGGGTGTCACTTACCAGATGAAATCGACCGATATCTGCAAGAATGACGATGGCGGCGAGACAGCCAAGAACACCGGCGGTCTGTCGCTCAGCGAAAACAACGACACCGGCGAGGACTGGAGCGGCATGCGCGACCTCGACCACAAGAGCGCCAATGTGCAGAAGTGCGTGAAGGCCTACGAGGACTTCCTTCTCAACGACTTGGGCTACACTGGCTTCCGTTATGACATGACCAAGGGCTTCGGCGCAGAGTATCTGGCCGACTACAACGCCGCATGCAACGTGCAGTTCAGCGTGGGCGAGTACTGGGACGGCAACACTACGGCTCTGAGCAACTGGATCGCTAAGTGCGTGAAGAACGGTGTCAAGCAGAGTGCGACTTTCGACTTCGCGTTCCGCTATGCAGTGCGTGACGTAGCTCGCGGAAAATACGACAATGGCGGGACCTGCAACTGGAGCAATCTGGGTGTGGCAGGCATCGCCGCCGGTTCCAACAAGCGCTATGCCGTGACTTTCGTCGAGAACCACGACATGCAGGACCGCGGTAACGTTACCAACTACTACGCCGACCCCATCCCGAAGGATACTCTGGCTGCTAACGCTTATCTGCTGGCAATGCCCGGCACGCCATGCGTGTTCCTCCCCCACTGGAAGGACTACATGAGCGAAATCAAGCAGATGATTGATGTGCGCAAACTCGTGGGTATCACCAATCAGAGCACTGCACGAAAGATTTCCGGCACCAGCGGCAACTTCAGTGCGTTCCTCGTCAACGGTGAGGGCGAAAACAAATTGCTGGCCGTGGTGGGCCCCGACGCAAAGAATTACAACATCTCGTCGCTGACTTCGTTCTCGGGCTCCGAGATTCTCAGCGGATACCACTACCGCTACTTCGTGAGCGACAACATTGTTACCGCAACGGCCGATGTGCCCAGCGGTAGCTACCGCGAAGCCTTTGACGTGACTCTGAAAGCCATCAACGCTCCTTCCGGCACCAAGATTGCCTACACCACCGACGGCTCAAAACCCACCGCATCCAGCAAGCAGGTCGCTTCCGGCGGTAAGGTCAAAATCGCTGCCGACTGCGAACTGAAGTTCGCTTTGGTGAGCAATCTCTCTAATGTTGTTACCCGCAAATACCACTTCATCGACACCAGCCAAGAGAAGCACATCACTTGCTACGTGAACACCGACGCCGTGGCTTCGGTCTGGACCAACGGCATGAACTACCACACTTGGGGCGGCGACGGCACTCACGGCACCACCTGGCCCGGTGCAAAGGCCGAAGGCACCAAGCAGATTCAAGGCAAGACTTGGTACTACCGCAGCTATACCCTCAACGGCGAGGACGACTTCATCAACTTCGTGTTCTCGACCGGTACAGGTAGCCCGCAAACGATCGATATCAACAACGTTACCACCGACAAGTACTACGAAATCTCGGCTACGAAGTCGGGCGACAAGTACACTGTAAACGACGTCACAGCACAGTACAGCGGCATCGACGACGTAATGGTCAACGACGTGAAGGCTGGCCCGGTGAAGGTGTACACCATCGACGGACGTTATCTGGGAACACATGCCGACGCCAAGAGCGCTCTGCAGGGTCTCGACAAGGGTATTTATATTATCGGTAACAAGAAGTATATCGTTAAGTAATTGATGAGAAAACTATTATTTATGATAACACTGTCGACCGTGGCGGTCGTAGCCGGGGCAGCTTCCCGCTACGACCTCAACGGTGACGGAAATGTGAACACTGGCGACGTAAGTGTGCTATATACCGCTCTGTTGAACGGTAATTCCTCAACGCTATTCGACCTCAATGGCGACGGCAACGTCAATACCGGCGATGTGAGCGCGTTATATAAGGTGATTCTCGAGGGCGAACCCGAGGAAAAACCGGAATATCTTGTGGGTGGCGACATCTCTATGTTGCCCAAATACTTGGAAAAAGGCGCGCACTACCGCGACCTCAACGGAAACGACATCGCTTCGCCGCTCGACTGGTTCAAGGACAACTGCCAGTGGAACGCCGTACGCGTGCGACTCTTCGTCGACCCGTCGAAGGCGCCCAACGACGACAAGTTAGAAGGTGTTTGCCAGGATTTGGCCTATGTCACAGCTTTCGGAAAGCAAATCAAGGACGCTGGATATCAGTTTGTACTCGACCTGCACTACAGCGACACTTGGGCCGACCCGGGACAGCAGTCTCTGCCCGCTTCATGGAAAAATGCGACTACTACCAATGCGCTATCCGACAGTGTGTACCAGTACACCAAACGCGTGCTCAACACGCTCAACGCCGCCGGAGCCACTCCCGACATCATCCAGACAGGCAACGAGATCACCTACGGCATGTTGTGGCAGACGGGACATATCTGGCCCGCAGGTGGTGGACAGAACGGTGGTACATGGGATGTCTTCGCCAATTACCTGAAGAAGGCTTCGCAGGCTTGCCGCGAGTGCTGCCCGAAGGCCAAAGTGATGCTCCATGTCGAGATGAGCCGCTCTACCAACCCTTCAGCGTTCTTCCAGAATGTCAACAGCTACAATGTTGACTACGACCTGATGGGACTGAGCTACTATCCCTCTTACCACGGCGACCTCGCAACGCTCGAGTCGGTAATCAACTCGCTCGCGACTGTCAACCCCAACCGCGACCTGATGATTATGGAGACCGGTTACGCCAGCCAGTGGGCGCTCCCTGGAACGAAATACACCTTCGACCAGTATCCCTACTCCACCGAGGGACAGGCACAGTTCACCCGCGACTTAGTCAGCACGCTCAAGAAGCACAGCAACGTCAAGGGCCTGTTCTGGTGGTGGCCCGAGGCCAATGAGTACTGGGTCAACTGGCAAAATCCCGTAACCGGGTCATGGTACAACGGCACCCTCTTCAACAATTCCACCGGCATGGCTCTGCCTGCCATCATGGAACTGAAGAACTTCATCGACCGATAACCCGGTCGTACAATCTACCGAATTCAACAAACTGCTCAAATCCTCCGATTTGAGCAGTTTTCTATAGCCCATGTCACAAAAATGACATTTATGACAATTTTGTGACGCAAAACCATGTGTCGACCGCAAGACGGAAGCCCGACACGCGGAGAAACCGCGCCTTGTTGATATGTTGTTAATATCATTGCGCGCGATGTTCATTGCCTATTGAGGCAGATTGTGTACTTTTGTAGCCGTTTAACGCAAAAAAACTACAAACATGGAATTTGAAACAGGCAAGAAAAGCCCGAACCGACAATACAACAAACGTCAGCAGCAAGATAACGCTCTCTTGGAGATTAGCGGGAAAAAGCAGCCGCAAGTGCCCGAAATCGAGGAGGCCGTACTCGGAGCACTGATGCTGGAAAAGGACGCTTACAGCGTCGTGAGCGACATACTCACACCTGAGTGCTTCTACGAGCCGCGAAACCAGAAAATCTACGACGCTATTGTGTCGCTGGGAGCACGGCAAAGGCCCATCGATTTGCTCACCGTAACCGAGCAACTGAGGGCCGACGGCAATCTCGACGAGGTTGGAGGACCGTTGCGTATCTCCGAACTCACGTCGAGGGTGTCGAGCGCCGCAAACATCGAGTTCCATGCGCGCATCGTGGCGCAGAAATATCTCGCTCGTGAACTTATCAGCTTCAGCTCAAACATCTCTACTCTTGCTTTCGACGAGTCAATCGACGTTCTCGACCTGATGCAGGAAGCCGAAGGAAAACTATTCGAAATCTCGAAAAACACGCTTAAGCGCGATGTCGTGCAAATCGATCCCATCGTCACCGAGGCCATCAAAAAAATCCAGGACGCTGCAAACCGCGAAAGCGGCCTGAGCGGACTCGCAAGCGGCTACCACGACCTTGACAAAATCACCAGCGGTTGGCAGAACAGCGACCTCATCATCATCGCCGCTCGCCCAGCCATGGGAAAGACCGCCTTCGTGCTCTCCATGGCAAAGAATATGGCCGTCGACTACAACACGGCCATCGGTGTGTTCTCGCTCGAGATGAGCAACCTGCAACTCGTCAACCGTTTAATAAGCAACGTGTGCGAACTCCAAGGCGAGAAAATCAAAAGCGGACAACTGTCTCAACTCGAATGGGACAAACTGCTAGGACGGATCAAGACTCTTTACACGGCGCCGCTGTATATCGACGACACTCCGTCGCTGTCAATCTTCGAACTTAGAACCAAGGCGCGACGACTCGTGCGCGAACATCAAGTCAAGATGATTATCATCGACTACCTCCAGCTCATGAACGCCACTGGAATGAAGTTCGGTTCACGCGAGCAGGAGGTCAGCACCATATCGCGCTCGTTGAAACAACTGGCCAAGGAGCTTGACATACCCATCATCGCTCTTTCGCAGCTGAACCGAAGCGTGGAGCAACGTGGCGACGACAAGCGAGGAAAGCGGCCGCAGCTGAGCGACCTGCGCGAGAGCGGTGCCATCGAGCAGGACGCCGACATCGTTTGCTTCATCCACCGCCCGGAATATTACTACAAGTCGACCGAAGACGCCGAGGGCAACGACATTAGAGGCCTTGCAGAGTTCATTATCGCCAAGCACCGTAGCGGTGCGGTGGGCGACGTGAAGATGCGATTTGTCTCACATTACGCCCGATTCGAGAACTGGGACGACAACCTAAGCGAGAATGTCGCAGGCGCAGGAAGCTACTCTCCCGTCTCCACTGTGAGCGAGGTTCAGCTGCCCGACAGCAACGACTTCCCGCCGATGCCCGGTGCCGACTATCTTCGCGACGCTACCGAGGAAGCACCACCCTTTTAACTCCATATAAGCCCTTTTGCACGCGCACATGGAGTTAGAACGCATGCTCGGTTCCGTACCACGACAAGGTGCGAAACCGAGCATGTTTCTCTAAAGAGCAAACAGAAGTCAATCAGCACTAAAATCCTTTGCTGAATTTATAGGAATAGTAGGTATAGCGGCCCACTTTGTCAGGTCTGAATTCCTCCATCACAATGTTTTCAAGTATATATTTCTGATTGCCGCCTATCCTGCTCAATCGCCCGAAGCCAAGTTCCAATGCCTGGTTGAGAAACTTCTTCGCGTTGGCCACATTAAACACCGCAAACGCCATCTCAACAGTGCCATCCGCGACATGGACCATAATCACACTGCTTACCCCCTGCCGGGTCAGACTAATCAAATTACCTTCACGATCTACGTCACAGTTCTTATAATACAGCGACATGTAACCGTCTACCACGCTGAGGTTGTCGCACATTTTATACCCATATTTGCCTTGAAGCACCTCGTCAATGTTGCGTCCATCGTTATACACAATATTACATATGTCATAGCACGTGGCTGCATCCCAGGTTTGTGCATACCCCAAGAAAGGGAAGCAAACAACTAATGCCGTAAGCAGCAGAGCCTTACTGTATCGCTTCACTCTTGTTTCACTCTTTTCATGTCTTATTAGTTCCATATTATATCTCTATAGGTTTACATACGTCCGCAAAGATAATACTTTTCTTCGAAAAATCAACCAAATCAAACCAAAAACACCAATCGCCACATCTCAAATAACCAAAACGAATACGCGAGAACCGTCCCCACGTATTCGTTTTTAACATTTCAACCCCCAACCCTATCGCTATAGCATCCCCCACCCCACACCATCCATCCTCCATATTACATCTTCCATGCGCGAAGCGCAGAGCCCAACCACTGTCCCAGCATAAAATTATATTCACAGAATCTGCCACAAAAAAAGTGTCGCCCCTAATGAGAGACGACACGCATGAGAGCCTGCGTAAATGTGCAGGCCTAATTCATAGAGTGCTTGCTGTAGGTTATTCGCGCTTTGGCCTGATTAAGCAGCAAGAGCGCAAGCCCGGGGCGCGACACCGCCGGACCGATCTTTGTCACAACGGTTGTAGCAGCTGTGTAATAAGATGCTTGCTGGGTATACAACGACACATCGATAGGCAGAATTGTCAGGTTGATGTCGGCGCTGGTCGCCACACCGTTCTGCTTGTTGATGATATTGAGGATGTAGTCGCGCATACCAGTGAACACATATTTGTGTGTCAAGGGGTTGTATTTGGCATAGAACGAGTCCTTGTTGTTGGTCAGGGTATCGTTATCAAAGAACTGGTCTCTCATGCCATCTTTCACCATAAGCAGGTACTGCGGCGGCTCGATACCCCAATCGTTGTAAATTGGGGACACAGGCAACTCCAACTCAAGAGAGTTGATGATAGCAATACCGTCAGCGGTCTTGGCCTTATAGCTGTCGATGATTTCCTGGATGGGGAAATTCAGCTTTACCTCCAGACCGGCAGGACTCATTACGATGGCTTCGCCAGCGTCGATAAGGTCCTGTATACTCTGGTCGATCGACAACGATATGTTGTTGTTGTACAGCACCTCGGGAGTAACGGCCATATACGACTGGTAGCTTGTGGTGTCCTTGCCCGAATCAAGCTGCTTGCGGAAGTAGACGCGAAGCTCCGTGTTGTGGAAGTTCATCATCAAGCCCTCTCCGTAGGTGTTGGTAATATAGATGCCAGGGAAGAACTCGGCGAAGCCCGACGGAGTGGCAAACGTCTCGGGCGAAGATTTGTACTTATTGAACAACTCGCGACCCAACTCCACAGGCATCGGAATGCTCACGGTGCGGTACGCAGCGCTGCTCGTGCCCTGCTGGATGGCTGTCGCCGAATAGGCCGTAGAGCCCAGAAAGTCGCCAGCGCTGTAGTAACCCGACGGGTTGAAGTCGCTGTAAATCGGGTTCGGCAACTGCTTGTTGAGGCGGTAGACCGACATTCGCATCGTGGCCAGAGAGTCGCCAGTGAAGTCGCCGGCATCGATGGCCATGAGCAGTCGGCAAGAGTCAATCTTGTCGGCGGTAACGCCTTCGGTGACAATCGACGACGCCGGCATGAACTGCATTACGGCATCGCTGGTGAGTGTTCCGTAGCCAGGCGAGTTGATTTTACCTATCAGCTGATAGCTGCTGCGGGAGCGCAGATGAGTGCTTCTCACCGTCACCCCGGTTATGGTGAATGTCGAATCTTCGATGATTGTGGCGCTGGTGTCGTTAAGCGACGACCCTATAGTTTCGTCGGCGCAGGAAATACTCAATCCTGCAACAGCCAAAAGCACAAATACTGCATAGAATAAATTGCGCATTGTTTTCTCTTTGAATGTGTTTTATGAATTATAGGCGCGAGGTCACTCTTGTGCCTCGTCGAGAGAGCGGAAGAAGGTGAGGATGTTCTCTACCATCGTGTCGCCTTCGCCCAATTGGTCGTACGGAAGGAAGGGTAGACCCGACTTGTTGACGAGCTCAAGCACTTCGGGCTTGACATTGGGGGAGCATTGTATCACAGCGTCGCTGTGGTTCAGGGCAAGCTGTGTGATAATAGGCAACGTTGCTTTCTTGTTGAGCAGCGGACGAAGGACTTTGTCGCTGAAGCGGTCGTATTTAAGCTTCTTCCACAAGGCTTCAGTAACAGGCTCAACGGGTTCGTCATCAAACAGAGCGTACACCACCTTGGCATCGCGGTAGCTCGGGTCATCGCTGTAACGCTTCTTGATGTAAAGAGGCGCCAATGCTGTAATCCAGCCAGTGCACATAATCACACTGGGCACCCAGCGCAACACTTTCACCGTCTCGAGCACGCCCCTGACAAAGAAGATTGAGCGCTCGTCGTTCTCCTCGGGGTCGGTCTCTATTTCAAGCTGCTTCGACACCGACTTGTTGAAATAGTCGTCGTTGTAGATGAAATACACCGACAGGCGCGACGGCTGAAGCGTGCCCACCTTTATAATCAACGGGTGGTCGGTATCGTCGATAATAAGGTTGATGCCCGACAGGCGTTTCACCTCGTGAACCTGGTTGCGACGCTCATTGATAGCTCCATACTTGGGCATGAAGGTCCTGACTTCGATGTTTTTCTCCTTGAACGCCTGCGACACGTCGCTGCTGAACACCGACATCGGGGTCTCTTCAAGATAGGGAGCAATCTCTTGCGATATGAATAATACTTTATTTACGTCCATATTACGTCCAATTTCTAATTTTAGAATGCAAAGGTAGCAATTTTTTTTGACATGGCGCTCAAATTTAACAATTTTCAACCTCATTGTTTTGTTTTTTGCACTTTTTGCAGTACATTTGCAAACCGATAACTATCTAAACAATTGAAAAATGGAAACAACACCCGTAAGCAACAAGTTTGAACTGTTCAACATGAACGACCCTAAAGAATTTGAACCCGTAATAAGCGAGCAAACGATGCTTCTTCACCATGGAAAGCACTTGGCCACTTATGTCGGAAACCTCAACGCCATGCTGCCAGGAACAGAGTGGGAAGGTCTTACCCTCGAGGAGATTGTGCGACGTGCACCCGAGGGCCCAATTCTCAACAATGCCGGCCAGATTCTGAACCACAACATGTTCTTTGAGCAACTGGCCAACCCTGCCGACGACTGTGACTCGCTGGAGTTAGTAAGCGAGATTGAGCGGCAATTCAACGACTTCAAGGACGAGTTCACCAAAGCCGGGCTGTCGCTGTTCGGCTCAGGGTGGGTGTGGCTGAGCGTCGACGACAATGGAAAACTGGTGATTACCCAGGAGCCCAATGCGCAGAACCCGCTGCGCCGTGGACTGCACCCGCTGCTCACCGTCGATGTCTGGGAACATGCCTATTACGTCGACTACCAAAATCGTCGCGCCGAGTTCCTCGAGAAAATCTGGGACATCATCGACTGGAAAGTAATCACCGCCCGCTACCTAGCCGCCCGGCAATCCTAACTCACAACAAGTGTAAATATAAACACTGCCCGCGTGCTCCTGAGTTAGTCGTATGTGGTTTAGTTCTCCAGGATCAGTGAGTAAAGCAGGCTACCATCGCCGGTGTTAACATTTCCGTCGCCGTTGATGTCGTAGAGGGCGTCGGTGGAGCCGTTGAGGATGGCTCGGTAGAGTGCGGAGACGTCACCCGTGTTGACGTTACCGTCGCCGTTAAGGTCGCCGTTGTAATATTGGTCGACATTGACAAACGCGCTCCACGGCTCTTGTGCTGCGTATGCCTCGAGCGTGCCAGCTGGTACCGTCAGCCTGCATTTCGTCGTCGAGACACTTTTGAAGATGTCGGTGCCGTAAGCGATTGCTGTTGGGTCGGGCATTTGGCAGGTGATATGCTCGAGTGCTTTGTCATTATCAAAAGCCTCTTTGCCGATACTGTCGATTCCGTTGCCAAGTATGACCGTCTTGAGCTTTATGCAATTGCTGAAGACACCGTCCCCGAGTGTCGTCACGTTGGCCGGCACCGTCATTGACGTCAACCCGGCGCACAGCCGGAAAGCATTACGTCCAAGGGATTGCACCGAAGCGGGAATGGTGAATTCGGTCAGCCCCTTGCAGCTGTAGAAAGCGCCGTTTTCTATCGTAGTGACCGAGTTCGGAATCTGTATTGAAGTCAAGTTGATGTGCCCGGAGAACGCGTTGCTGCCGATGGCGATGACCGTATTCGGGACGACGGTGTTTTTAGTGCCGAACACCAGCCTGTTGGTAGCCGTCTCGATGACGGCGTTGCAGTTGTCGCGCGAGTCGAACACGGGATTGCCGGCTTCGACTGTGATTGTCCCGAGATTGGTGCAGCTGTTGAACACTCCGTAGTCCAACTGTTCCACTGAAGTGGGGATGTTGATGGAAGTGATTCCGGTGCAGTTGTAGAAAGCGAGCTGCCCCACCTGTTTCACTGTCGGCGGGATGACCACTTCGGTGAGCGAAGTGCATTTGTAAAAGGCCTTTTCACCTATTGCAGTGACGGTGAAGGTCCATCCGTCGGCGGTCACAGTCGGCGGTATAATGGCGGAGGTGAGACCCGTGTAGTTGTTGGCGAACGAGTCGGAATCGTCGCAGAAGGTAAGGGTGGCGGTCTGGTCGCTGTTGCAGATGTAACGCAGACCGTCGACAGAGAGCTCGTCCATTACCGTCACCACGCATGTTACAGGCACGGATTTGCCGTCAACACTGGAAATGGTTACAGTGGCGGTGCCGTTGCTCACACCGACCACCTGTACTCGCTGTGTGCCGGTCGATGGGGATGCTTCAGCCCCATTGGCGGGTGTGTTGTTCACTCTCACTACGCGGGCGTAAGCAACTGACTGATCGCTCGACTCGACTGTTATATCGGTCTCTATGGGGTCGAACATCGGGGTTAGCGTCAGAATATTGCTGGTCTTAATAAAATACGAGGTCGATTCCAATGAGATGGTGATGGTGGCGTTCACAATCACATGGCATGTCGCTGATTTGTCGAAAACAGTTGCAATTATGTCACACTCACCTACGCCTGTTGCTGTCACCACACCATTTGCATCGACTGTCGCCACAGTCGCGTCGGATGTTGCCCACGTAGGTGTTATACCGGTAGTTTGGGGCGTAATGGTCGCAGTAAGTGTCTCTTGTTCGCCTACATTGTTGAACTGAAGACTGTCCTTATCAAGTTCAAGCGTGATTTCGGGGTAATTTACAGAGATATGACAAGATGCGGAAACCTCAGGGGTTGAAATCCATTCCGCGACGATGTCACATTCACCTACCGTTTTAGCTGTCACCTTTCCAGTTTCGTCAACAGTGGCAATGCGGGTATCGGTTGAATACCAGCTGATTTCGCCCCCTTCGGGGGATGTTGTTGCCGTTATTTGCAATCCTTCTCTTTCAAATAGCGCGGCCGTTGTCCTGTCGAGTGACACTTTTTTGGTGATGTCATTGGTGATGTTACCGAAGTTTTGCCAGTAATCGGCGGTGAAATAGTTGATGGTTGCGGCCTGTGGTACATGAAGGGCGCCATTGTACGACGTGAATGTCCCGGATGTGCATGTTGGTGGTGTCACATTGTAGCAGTTCACGGTTTTAGGCGCAAAACCAAAGTCGCCAAGAGAATTGACACATCCTCCCACATTCAACGTCTTGATTTGTGAAATGATCGAACTCAACCCGTCGACCGCAGGCCATGCTCCGAAGCCGGTCAAAGTGAGGGTCGTCAAGTTGCGGCAATTAGAGAATGCGTTGCTGCTGATTGACGTAACAGTGTTTGGAATGGTGACGCTTGTCAGGCTGATGCAATTAGAGAATGCACAGATATCGATTGACGTCAAGGAGTTCGGAAAAGTAACGCTAAGTAAGCTGCTGCAATTACCAAACGCCCATTCATCGATTGTTGTTATGGTGTTAGGAATCGTCACGCTCTTCAAACCTGTGCAGCCGGAGAACACCTCATATTCAATTTTAGTGATAGAGTTTGGAATTATCATACTCGTTAATCCGCTGCAATTTTTGAAAGCGCCAGGACCTAAATAAGAGACGGAATTAGGAATGGCGAGGCTCGTCAGACCGCTGCAATCGCAAAATGCTTCATGGCCTATCCGTTTGACGGAGTTCGGAATCGTTATGTTCGTCAGGCTGCTGCAACCATGGAAAGCGCTTTCGCCTATCTGTGTGATTGAGTTAGGAATGGTTACACTCGTCAAGCCTGTGCAGTCATGAAACATGTCGTTGCTGATTCGGGTGACGGAGTTGGGGAAGGAAACGTCGGTCAATTTGGTGCAACCATAAAATACGCCGTCGCCAATAGTTGTGATGGAGTTGGGGAGCGTCACACTCGTCAGGTCAATACAATTCTCAAATACATATGCTCCTATTGTGGTGACTGAATTGGGGAGCGAGATGCTCGACAACCTAGTACATCCTGAAAAAGCTTTGTAGCCGATTGTTTTGACGGAATTAGGAATGTATACGTTTGTCAGACTAATGCACTCAAAGAACGTTTCGCTGCCGATATCAGTAATGGAATTGGGAATGGAAATACTTTTCAGGCTTTCGCACCAGTAGAATGCACCGTTGCCGATTGAAGTGACTGAATTGGGGAGGGAAATGCTCTTCAGACCTTCGCACCAGTAGAATGCATGGTAGCCGATTGTCGTAACTGAACCGGGAATGTTTACGTTCGACAACACTAAGCAACTTGCAAACGCTTCGTCGCCGATTGTTGTGACTGTGTTAGGGATGGTCACGCTCGTGATGTCGCTGTTCTCGAATGCTTTCCGGCCAATCGAGATGACGGTGTAAGTTGTGCCGTTATAGGTTACTTTATCGGGAATGGAGACCACTTCTGGAAGTAAATATGTTTCATAAGGCTGCCTACAAGTCACTTCTACTGTTTTGCCGTAACTGTTTGTTATTGTATAGCACAAGCCGTCGACCAGAAAGTCGTAGGCATTGGCAAATAGTGTTACAGCCGATAGTATGGCAAGAATAAGAAACTTTTTCATAGTTATTTGTTTTTGGGTGTTTTACGGCTGCAAAAATAACAATTATCAGCTGGAAAAGCAAAAAAAACGAAAAATAATTATATTTTGGGCAAAATCTTTGATTGTTTGAGCGAATCCCACGTCCCGGCGTACCCTTTACTGCAACATAAGCGTAGTGTTCGGTCAAAAAATACCGCTGGCGCAGATGATTCCTCGAGAACTCCCCTCGAAATCTCTCATGAAACAATTTTTGAGAAATTTTTGAGCCGAATTTTCGAGCAATTCCCACGCGCCAGCGTGATCCTTAAATCCTATGTTACGGATGTCTCAGTCGTTAGCGGGCGTTGTAGGCCGCGAGGGCGTGCTCGAGGACGACGAGCGCGCGCTCGAGGTCGGCTTTCTTCAGCACGTAGGCCATACGAACGAGGTTCTTGCCCTCGCCGGGAGTAGCATAGAATCCGGTGGCAGGGGCCATCATCACGGTCTCGCCTTCGTAGTTGAACTCCTCGAGGCACCAGCGGCAGAAGTCGTCACAGTCGGTAACCGGCAGACGAACCACTGTGTAGAATGCGCCCATGGGCATCGGTGTGAACACGCCGGGGATGCGGTTCAGACCCTCTACGAGGCAGTTGCGGCGCTCGATGTACTCGTTGTACACGTCGTCGTGGTATTTCTGCGGGGCGTCGAGCGAAGCCTCGGCGACAATCTGGCCAATCAACGGGGGGCTCAAACGGGCCTGGCCGAACTTCAGCACGGCATTGCGCAGCTCGTCGTTGCGAGTGATGAAGGCTCCGATACGGATACCGCACTCGCTGTAGCGCTTCGACACCGAGTCGATCAGCACCACGTTCTGCTCGATGCCTTCAAGGTGCATAGCGCTCGTGTAGGGCTCATCGCTGTAGACATACTCGCGATACACCTCGTCGCTGATCAGATACAGGTCGTAGGTCTTAACCAAGTCACGGATTTGCTCCATCTCACGGCGTGAGTACAACGTGCCGGTGGGGTTGTTGGGGTTGCAAATCATAATGGCACGCGTGCGGGCGTTGATGAGTTTCTCAAACTCTTCCACGGGCGGGAGTGCGAAACCGTCCTCGATGTGGGTGGTGATGGTGCGCACAATCACGCCCATCTCGGTGGCGAAGCCCATATAGTTGGCATACACCGGTTCAGGCACGATAAGCTCGTCGCCGGGATTGAAGCAGGCAAGGAATGCGAACTGCAATGCCTCGCTGCCGCCGCAGGTCACGATGATGTTGTCCGGGGTCAGTGGTATGTTATATTTAGCATAATAGCCCACCAACTTGTCGAGGTAGCTCTGATAACCCTGTGAGGGTGAGTACTCGAGGACGGTGCGGTCAACGCGCTTGAGGGCGTCGAGGCCTTCCTGCGGGGTGGGAAGGTCGGGCTGGCCGATATTCAGGTGATACACTTTCACGCCGCGCTGTTTGGCTTGGGCGGCAAATGGTGCCAACTTGCGGATTGGGGAAGCCGGCATGTCGATTGCTCGTTGCGATAATCTTGGCATAATCAGTTGTTTATAGATAATGTTAGTGATATTTGGCCGTAAAAGTACTCAAAAATGCACAACTGTGCAAGAAAAAACGTCTTTTCCGCTCTTTTTAACGGTTTTTCTATATCGATTCTATATCGATATACTATGAAATCCCCGGTAAAACTACCGAGGATTTCAGTTGTCGTATCAACGATGTTGATCAGTCGCCCACTTCCTGGAGAATCTTCTCCACGTCCTTGGGCTGCAGACGGCCATAGACCTTCTCGCCGATGGTAACCACCGGGGCAAGGCCGCAGGCGCCAACGCAACGCAGGCAGTCCAGAGAGAACTTGCCGTCGGGCGTTGTCTGGCCAACCTCGATATTGAGCACGCGCTTAATCTCTTCGAGCAGTTTCTCAGAGCCGCGCACGTAACAAGCTGTACCAAGGCACACCGAAATCGGGTGCTTACCCTTCGGGGTCATGGTGAAGAACGAGTAGAACGTTACCACACCGTAGACCTTCGATGCCGGGATATTGAGTTTGCGGGCAATCACGCGCTGCATCTCCTCGGGGAGGTAGCCGTGCAGCGACTGGCACTCATGAAGGATGTTGATGAGCTCGCCCGGTTTGTTTCCATGCTTATCGCAGATGG
>JBGUHM010000139.1:0-7613 GCA_045112115.1 Sodaliphilus sp.
TGTCACCGTCTCCCGGTCAACCGGCAACACAGCCTGCCCGTGAGCACTCAAAGCCACAAATACTAAATAAAATAATGTATTAAGCATATTGATATTGATATATTTTACTCTACTTGGAGGACGAGCCCTTTCAGGTATTCACCCTCGGGATGGTAGATGCTGATGGGGTGGTCGGCGGGCTGGGTGAGCTGGTGGAGGATGCGCACGCGGCGACGCGACTGCGCGGCGGCGGTGAACACCGCCAGGCGGAACTGGTCCTTGTTCACGGCCTGCGAGCAGGAAAACGTGAACAGGATGCCGCCCGGGGCGATTTTGCTGAACGCCTTGGCGTTGAGCGTGCGGTAGCCGCGAAGGGCGTTGTGCAACGCGCTCTTGTGTTTGGCAAACGCCGGCGGGTCAAGAATTATGAGGTCATATGCGTCGCGCTCCACATTGTCGAGGAACTTGAACGCGTCCTGTGCAAACGACTCATGGCGCGAGTCACCCGGGAAGTTCAATTCCACATTCTGGTCGGTAAGATGGATGGCCTTGGCCGAGGAGTCGACCGAGTGGACCAACTCCGCTCCGCCGCGCAGCGCGTAGAACGAGAATCCGCCGGTGTAGCAGAACATATTGAGCACCCGCCGCCCGGCTGAATATTTCTCAAGCAGGGCGCGGTTCTCGCGCTGGTCGACAAAGAAACCCGTCTTCTGGCCCTTGAGCCAGTCGGCATGGAACCGCAGACCGTTCTCTATCGCCACACTCGTGCTGAACTCTCCCACAAGGTATTGGTTAACAGGGTCGAGCGACGCCTTATACGGCAGCGTGGTCTCGCTCTTGTAATATACGTTGGCTATGCCGAGGTCGGGCACCTGAAGCAACGCCGAGGCTATTGTATGCCGGGCGAAGTGCATTCCGGGACTGTGGGCCTGCATCACGGCGGTATCGTCGTAGATGTCAATCACCAGGCCGGGCAGGAAGTCTCCCTCGCCGTGTACCAGGCGGTAAGCGTTGTTGTCGTCACGGCGCAGGTTCAACCGGTGGCGAACATCGGCGGCAGCGGTCAAGCGACGAAGGTAGAATGCCTCGTCGACGGCTTCGTCGTCGAATGTGAGTATCCTCACGGCTATGCTCCCCACCTGGAAATGGCCGTGGCCTATGAATTTGCCGTCGGCATCGGTGACAGTCACCAGGTCGCCCTCCTCGATGCCATCGTGGGCGCGTGCTATGGCGCCCGAGAAAACCCACGGATGAAAACGCTTGAGCGACTCTTCTTTGCCGCGACGCAGCACTATTTCAGCGTATCTGGTTGTCATACGATTAATTCAAGAAGGGTTTGATTAACCATCGATATATATCGTTGCCGTTGGCATAGATAAGAAGGCCAAGCAACAGGAACAGGCCGACATATTGAGCGACGGTAAGCACCTTCTCGCTCGGCTCTTTTCCGGTGACCATCTCGTAGAGCAGGAACACCACATGGCCGCCGTCGAGCGCCGGAATGGGCAGAATGTTCATGAACGCCAGAATCACCGAGATAAGCGCCGTGATGTTCCAGAAAGCCCACCAGTTCCAGGTATTCGGGAAGATACTGCCTATGGTGCCGAAGCCGCCTAAGCTCTGCGCGCCCTCTTTAGTGAAGATGAATTTGAGTGACTTCACATAGTTGGCCAGCGTTTCCCAGCCCGTTTTTATGCCATGTGGTATCGACTCCCAGAAACCGTATTTCTTCGTAACCGTCTTGTAAATGGAGCTTATAGGTGTCAGGCGGATTCCGATGAGGCCGTTGCCGTCAATCTCAACTGGCGCCGTGATTTCCTTTCCGTTACGCTCGAAGGTGATGTCGGTCGTCTTGCCTTTGTGCTTCTGCAACTCGGCTTTGAATGAGTAATACTCTGGTGTCTCCACCGAATCGACGCGCAGTATATGGTCGCCAGCCTGCATTTTCGCCTTTTCCGCGCCGCCGGGCTGAGTCTCCAACACGACAACAGGCACACGGTAGTCCATGAACGGCACTCCTTCCTCGATGTCTTTGTTCAGTGCGAAGACAAACTTCTCGGGAATCTTGATGTCCACAATCGAGTCGCCGCGCTGCACCTTCATCACCTTGTCCTTCTTCTTGTCGATGATAGCCATCTTCACGTCGCCGTTGTCGGGATCAATGTCCTTGAGCTGGATGCCGTTGATGCTTACGGGGATGTCTCCGTCCTTGAAGCCTATTTTCTTTGCTTCAGGACTGTAGTTCATACCCATCTTCGCCTCGTTGAAGGGAACATAGGTCTCGCCGTAATAGTACGTCATGCCTATGTAGATGAGGACGGCGATAATGAAATTGTTCAGCACGCCGCCTATCATGATCATCAGGCGCTGCCAAGCGGGCTTGGCGCGGAACTCCCAAGGCTTCACGGGTTGTTTCATCTGCTCCGTGTCGAGCGACTCGTCAATCATGCCGGCAATCTTGCAATAGCCGCCCAATGGCAGCCAGCCGATACCGTATTCGGTGTCGCGCCACGAAGCCTTGGGTTCTTCGCCTTCTTTAACGGGTTTTTCCTTGGGTTTGTACTTGAACAGTGTGAACCACGGGTTGAAGAACAGATAGAATTTCTCCACCTTCACTCCGAATATCCTGGCCCACATATAATGTCCCAACTCATGCACAAACACGAGCAGGCTCAATGAGACAATCAGTTGTAACGCTTTTATAAGAAACGATTCCATTTTTATTTTTTTTGTTTTTAATTACTTGGTTATAAGCGAGGTGGCGAAATCTCGCGCTTCGCGGTTCGACTCGATATAGTCATCGTGCGACGGCGACTCGACGAACGGCGCGCGCTCCATGGTCGTAATCACGGTGCGGGCGATGTCATTGAAGCCGATGCGGCGTGCGAGGAATGCAGCCACTGCAATCTCATTCGCGGCGTTCATCACACATGGCATGTTGCCGCCGCGACGCGCTGCCTCGTATGCCGCCGTGAGTAGAGGAAATTTCTCGAAGTCGGGACGCTCAAACGTGAGCGTGGCATAGTCGGCGATTGTCATGCGGCGGTCCGACGAGGGCAGTCGCTCTGGCAAGCCCAGGGCATAACGGATGGGCAAGTGCATGTCGGGCAGACCAAGTTGCGCTTTCACCGAGCCGTCGACAAACTCCACCATCGAGTGAACTATCGACTGGGGATGAACCACGATGTCGATTTTCTCATGCGACACGCCGAAAAGCCACTTCGCCTCAATCATCTCAAAGCCTTTGTTCATCATTGTCGCCGAGTCGATCGTAATCTTAGCTCCCATATCCCAGTTGGGATGACGGAGGGCGTCGTCTACGGTCACTGCTGACAGTTGTTCGCGCGAAAGCGTGCGGAACGGACCGCCGGAAGCGGTGAGAATCAGTCGACTGATATCGTCGTGCCTCTCCCCTACCAGACACTGGTAGAACGCGCCGTGTTCCGAGTCCACCGGATAAATCTTCGACTTCGACTCTGCCAGAAGGCGAGTTATGAGTTCGCCTGCCACCACGAGCGTCTCTTTGTTGGCCAAGGCGATGTCCTTGCCGGCACCAATGGCGGCGATAGTAGGCGCCAGACCGCTGTAACCCACCATCGCGGTCACTACGATGTCGATGGCGGCGGCGGTAACCGAACGCGTCACAGCTTCGTCTCCAGCCTCTACAATCACTTCAGTGTCAGCCAATGCCGTCTTTACCTTGTCGTACAGGTCGTCGCTGGCGATAATCACCCTCTCCGGACGGTAGCGACGTGCCTGAGCAATCAACTCGTCGGCGCTGCGGTTGGCAACGAGAACAGAGGCACGGAACCGGTCGGGATACTCGCTGATGATGTCGAGTGTCTGACGGCCTATCGAGCCTGTGCTGCCCAGTACGGCTATATTCTTGATACTCATTATTGCAATTTATTTTTTGGGTTTTTCCTCTTTCTTTGCAAGCTCAAGCGGCTTCGGTGGGCGGCATAAAGCGTAGATGATGTAGAACACTCCCAGCAGGATGAACGGGAAGCTCAGTACCTGGCCCTGGTCCAGACCGATGCTCGCGCGCATGCTCTCCTCCCACGGCTCCTGAACGTTCTTCAAGTATTCGATGAAGAAGCGGCACGTGAACAGTACCGACATAAACACACCGAAAAGCAGGCCGCGGCGGCATTGGGCGTTCTTTTTCCAGTAAAGCCACATACACAGGCCGAAGATGGCAAGATAGCACAGCGCCTCGTAGAGTTGTGTGGGGTGGCACGGAGGCGTGAACAAAGGCTCGGCTCCGCCCACATATGCGCTGACGTTTTTGATGAACCTGAATCCCCAAGGCTGGCTGGTGACACAACCGTATATCTCATGGTTCATCAAGTTGCCGAGGCGTATAAGTGCCGCGACAAAACCTATGGGGACCACAAGGCGGTCGAATGCCCAAATCACGCTGCGCTTGGTCACAAATATCGAATACAACCATATGGCTATCATGATACCTATCACTCCGCCATGGCTGGCAAGGCCGCCTTCCCACACCATGGGGATCTCACCCAGATGGTTTTTGTAATAAGCCCAGTTGTAGAAAAACACGTGACCCAGGCGAGCGCCGACGATGGTGGCGATAATCACAAAGAAGAACAGACTCGACACCCACTGTTCGGGCAAGCCTTCGCGCTTGAACATCTTGTCGACGATGTAATACCCCACAAGAAAGCCGATGGCGAACATAAGTCCGTACCAGCGGACGCCTAAGCCTGAGAATATGAGCGGACTCGCGGTCCAAGTAATGTAGCTTAACACTGTAATATCGTTTTTTGCGGTTGTTTATGATTTCTTTTTATAATATACTGTCGTACAGTTCGACTGGCGAAGAATCTGACGCGCAACTCGGTCGATGTCGCCCGACGTCACCTCAAGATAGCGCTCCGGCTCGCGGTTGATCTCGTCGGCGCTCGTAAGGTTCTCGAACGAGCACAGGCGGGCAGCCTTCGTGTCATAGCCCACATTGTCGATGAGTTGCGTCGTGACAAACTTGTTGGCGTATTTCCTGACCTCGTAGTCGGTGACACCGTTGGCGAGCAGTTGCTCCAGCTCCTCGTCGATGGCTTGACAGGCTGTCCCGAAGTCCACTCCGTCGGCCAGACGTGCGCGAACAAAAAACAGTCCCGGGTCGATGACGCCGAGTACCGACGCGTCCAAATCGCTGAACATTCCCGACTTCCACAGGCGGCCGCGCTTGAAACGGGACGACGGGCCGTTGGCCAGAACGTCGCTCAACAGGTCGCTAGGGGCGAAGTCGGCGCTCAAGCGGTCACACATATGGTAAGCCCGAACCATATAATCGGCTGGAACAGTGTCGCTTTCGCAGTATACCTCGCGAGGCGAGGTTTGCTCCGGCTCCTCAGGATAGTTCCGCGGTGGCATATCCACGGGCGCAATGTCGCCGAACCACTTGCGGGCGAGGTCCACAGCGCGGTCGCGCTCGATGTTACCCGATATACACATTATCAGGTTGTTCACACAGTAGTGACGATGATAGAAGTCGAGCACCACATCGGCAGGAACTGAGGCGATGTCGTCAACGTTCAAGCCTATCGTGGGCCAGCGGTAGGGATGCACATGGTAGGCCGCGGCAGTGAGCCGATGGTGAAGGTCGCCGTATGGCTGGTTGAGATAACGTTGCTTGAACTCCTCAATCACCACACTCTTCTGCAGCTCGATACTGCGGGCGTCGATATTGAGATACAACAGACGGTCACGCTCGAGCCACAAGGCGGTCTCGATGTTCTGAGCCGGAAGGATTTCATAATAGTTGGTGACGTCAACGCTGGTCCAAGCGTTGCTCATGCCCCCGGCGGCCTGAAGTGGGGTGTCGAACGACGGTGCGTGAGACGAACCCGTGAACATCAAGTGCTCCATAAGGTGCGCCAAGCCGGTGTGTTCAGGCTGCTCGTCGCGGGAGCCTACACGATAGAGCAAGTTCAACGCCACCATTCTCGTGGCAGCGTTGTGATGATGGATCAGCGTGAGTCCGTTGTCGAGCCGTATGGTGCTGAAATTAATCATTCAATAACGGTGGCGCTGATTATTTTCACATCGGTGACGGGACGGTCGTTCGCACCGGTGGTGACATTCTGGATTTTGTCAACCACGTCCATGCCCTCAATCACCTCGCCGAACACGGTGTATTGGCCGTCGAGATGGGGCGTGCCGCCAACGGTGGTATACGCCTGGCGCTGCGCCTCGGTGAAGTGGAACGGATTGTCGGCAAAGTGCTTCTCCAGACGGTTGACCAGCTCAAGGCGGTACTGTTCGAGCTCTTCCTCGTTGTTGCGATCCATCAGTTCCTTAATGTGTCCCTGGTTCTCGGCCAACAGCTGATTCCAGTAACCCATCTTCATGCCCTCGGCTACGCGCTGCTCAAAGCCGGCAAGCTGGTCCGCGCTGTAGACGCGGCCGGTAACGATATAGAACTGCGAACCGCTGCTGCGACGCTCGGGGTTCACCTCGTCGCCGGTGCGAGCTGCCGCAAGCGCTCCGCGCTTATGGAAATACTGCGGATACACAAATTCAGCCGGCAGGGTGTAGCCCGGGTCGCCAGCACCGAGTTGTGCGTCGACGGCGGCGTTGCGCGAGTTTGGATCGCCGGTCTGAACCATGAAGTCCTTGATGACGCGATGGAACAGTACGCCGTCGTAGAAGCCTTCGCGGGTGAGTTTCAGGAAATTATCGCGGTGTTCGGGGGTCTCGTTGTAGAGAGCCACCACAATGTCGCCCAGCGAGGTGCTGATTTTCACCTTCGTGCAGGCGCTGAGGTCGTTGGCGGGTGCAGTCATTGTTGTGTTGTTGTTTTCGCCGCGTGCGTTGCATGACACTGCCAGCAACAAAGCTGTGGCGAGCATGGTTATTTTTTTGATTAGTGACATAGTTTTTGGCATTTAACCCGTATCGGTCATTAGGGATTGTGCAAGAATGGTTGTTATTCCGAGCAGATTGCAACACTGTGGCCGCAGGCATAGCGGGCTATGTCAAGGCTACAGTGGCAACAAGATGCCGGAAGAAAAGCTGTTATTGAACAATCAGACATAAATATTAGTGAATTAATAAAAACTACTATCGCTTAAAACTCCCCTGTCGGCCTAATGACCGATTCGGGTTTAATTTAGATTCCCACAGGATAGAGACGCTTGTAGATTCGGCGGAAATTATCGTCGTTCGCGGCAAGTGTGGTAGCGTTCTGCTTGTAGTCCGGGCCCCATATCGTGTACGCCAGGTCCGACAGATACACGTGCTCGCGGTCTTTCTCAATGGCTGCCTTGATCAGCCGGTCGATAGCCGAGGCAAACTTCTCGCGGTCGATGGCGTGAAGATAACGGGCTGTGCTCACCACAAACTGACCGTTGCGGTCAGCACGCAGCATGTAGTCGATCAGTTCATCGATATCGGGCTCGATGTTCTCGATATTGTTGGCGATATACTCGTAAATTACCAGACCGTTAGGGTCTTTCGATATTTTATTCCTTGTCTCTTCTGTCATAACAGTATTGTTTGTTTTGTTTGCTTACAGCCCGCAAAAATACAAAAAATTCCAGAAACAGCCCCCATTTTCACGAAAATTTCCCCGAAACGCCATAAAACCACCCACGAAACATCTTAACCCC
>JBGUHM010000140.1:0-19253 GCA_045112115.1 Sodaliphilus sp.
ATCCTTGACCAATAGCGAGGATTTTTTGTAAAGATTTCAACAATATATGTCAAACAACTTGATTATCAACAATAAAAAAGTTACAACTATAGAGAAAAAACTATTACTTGCAGCAATGGTGGGCGTGATGGCGCTGCTGCCGCGTGCAGGCTGGGCCTAACCGACCTACCACGAGAACTACCACGACTTCAAGGGCGAGAACGGGCTGTGGTACGTCATCAACGACGACAAGACTACGGTCCGCGTCACCTACCGCGAGCCGTTCCAGCTCAACTATACTCCCAACAGTTTGGAAACGTTTGCTGTTGTTATTCCCGAGACGGTGGAGCACGACGGTGTGTAAAATCAGCGGATTATTAATTGTTGAATAATTTTGAAACAAATTTTGATAAATTTCCACCGCGCCAGCGGTGCTCCCTAACCTCCATTTTCCATGCGCACAGCGCTATCCCCCTTCAACCACATTTTAAAATATTTTCGTATCTTTGCACTCTGTAACACGACAATAATCATTAAACATTTCTGAATTATGAACGAAGTCACTCAAATCATCAACCAAAATCACATGGGGCAGTTAACATCCAATAATATGGCATCCAAACCCATAGTCGACCGCGACAAAGCGGCTATCCTAATCCTCGTCTATCTGGCAATCAGATTCTTTCTACTAATCTTTTATTCCATATTGCCGTTTTTGTTTACATACGGGAATACCGGACATACTGTATCGTGGGCCATCGCCTCTGTTACTGGAACTCTTGCATATCTTTTATTACCCTTTGCCGTAAGACATAAAGGTTGGAGAATCACGGCTTTCGTTATTTGCTTCATTCTTATTATCGCTTGCCTTGTGAGCGACGGCATTGCAATCCACAATATGATTAGTTTCCAATCATATTAATATTGAACAATCACTTTTTTCGGCTAATTTTGTGGAGAGCATCGGTTTTTTTCGTAAATTTGCCGATTGAAAGCGGCAGTTGAGGTGCCGCCCAACAACCATATTCATAATAATTATCAACCTATCAATCATTTAACTCGGATGATTACTGTAGAACAGTTAAAAGAGCTGCAAGAACGCAAGTTGGCGTTGAGGAGGTATCTTTGACATCGATAACAAGATTATCGAGGTAGAAGAAGAAGAACTGCGCACTCATGTGCCCGACTTCTGGAGCGACCAGAAGGCGGCCGAGAAGCAAATGCGCAAAATAAAACAATTACACAACTGGATCAACGGTTGCAAAGAAGTCGAAGCTGCGGTCGATGAAGTGGCCGTCGGCATGGAATTTGTCAAGGAAGGCGTATTGGAGGAGCAGGAACTCGACGCTCTTTACGCCGACGCGCTCGAAAAAGTGGAGAAACTCGAGTTGCGAAATATGCTGCGGCGCGAAGAGGACAAACTCAGCGCAATCATGAAAATCAACTCGGGCGCCGGTGGAACCGAGAGCCAGGACTGGGCTTCGATGCTTATGCGAATGTACCTGCGATGGTGCGAGAGTCACGGCTATAAGACCAGTATCGAAAACATTCTCGACGGCGACGAGGCCGGCATCAAGAGTGTCACCATCGGCATTGAGGGTGATTATGCCTACGGCTATCTCAAGAGCGAGAACGGTGTGCACCGTCTGGTGCGTGTATCGCCTTACAACGCCCAGGGTAAGCGAATGACTTCGTTTGCCAGCGTGTTTGTCACGCCTATGGTCGACGACACCATCGAAATCACACTCGACCCGGCACGAATCTCATGGGACACTTTCCGTTCCAGCGGTGCCGGTGGTCAGAACGTGAACAAGGTCGAGAGCGGTGTGCGTGTGCGCTACCAGTTTAAAGACCCCTATACCGGCGAGGAAGAGGAGATTCTGGTGGAGAACACCGAAACTCGCGACCAACCCAAGAACCGTGAGAATGCGCTGCGCAACCTTAAGTCGATTCTCTACAACAAGGAGTTGCAGCACCGGCAGGAGGAGCAGCGAAAAATCGAAGACAGCAAGAAGAAAATTGAATGGGGTAGCCAGATTCGAAGCTATGTGTTCGACGACAGGCGTGTCAAAGACCACCGAACAGGACACCAGACCAGCGACGTGGGGGGTGTGATGGACGGTGACCTCGACGGTTTCATCAAAGCATACCTCATGGAATTTGCTACCGATAAGGAATAAGCGATGAAACAGAAACTCACCATAATTTGCGCCAGCGGCGACATTCTGGAACGGCCTGACTCGCTGCGTTCGCTCATCAAGGACATTGCTGCCATCAAAGGCGGCAAAATTCTCGTGCACGGTGGAAGCGGAAGCGAAATCGACACAACTTTCGCATCTAAGATGAAAGTCAAGGTAAAACGTGCTTCCGACGACAAGCCCATCATCAGCGACCGATTGATCGACGTGCTGATAATGGTGCACGCTGGTTTGGTCAACAAACGCCTCGTGGCTCTCATGCAACGTATCGGAGTGTCGGCCGTCGGACTCACGGGCGCCGACCTCAACCTTCTTGTGGCGGTCCAGAAAGACAAAGAGCACGGACGGCAAGGGGTGGTGAGAAAAGTGAATACACCGCTGTTGCAACAACTGCTCGAGAGTAAAGTTGTGCCCGTGCTGTGCCCCATCGCCTACGATGTCACAGCACAGCCGTTCTACCTCGACGAACGCGAAATCACCAGCACTGTGGCGCGAGTCCTCGCAATAGCTCGCGACATCAGTATTATTTACCTCACCGACCGTCACGGGGTGCTATCCAATGAGAACGACCCCGACAGCGTAATTACCAGACTGAGCCGAAGCCAGTTCAACAATCTCAAGGACATGGGTATCATTAAAGGTAACGCTGCCGACATGATAGAGAGCGCTTTCAATTCAATCGACTACGGGGTGGGCCGTGTGTTCATCACCAGTGTCGAACGATTGGCGCATCTCGAGCACGCAACTCTTATCACACGATAAAAACAACCCTAAAAATAACTTTCAACAACTTACTATTATGAAAAAAATCATCCTCCCGCTGCTACTGGCACTTTTGTGCTCCATGCGCGCAATTGCCAAAGCGCCTAAGAATACTGCAATCACGCCCCTCATGAAGAAGTCGCTCGACTTCATCACTCAACTGGAAGACGAGCAGGAACAGGAAGTTGTGCACGTCGAGTATGACATCATTCGAAACAAGAAAGAGGTTGTAAGGGCTCTCGATTCAAAGTACACCTACGGACTGATTGTGCATGGCGACGAGCGTATCAGCAAACTACGACTCACTGTCTACAAGCGAATGAAAGACAATACCTGGAAGAAAGTGGCTCACGACGATTCAGGAACCGACGTGGCCATAATCAGTTTCAAGCCCGATGAGAACGGAACTTACAAGTTTGAGATAAAGGCCGACTTCCAGCGCGACCAGTCTCTGGCGCACTACGGATTCATCATTCACCACGACCTGAAAAGAGCCAACAACAGCAACAACAACCGCGACAATAACCGGAACAACAACCGCGGAGGTTTTCAAAACCTCTAAACAGCCTTTACAGGCCGACGACTACGGAGAGTTCCACAACTTGTTGGCGGGATTCTCCGTTGTCGTGACTCCGGGGCTGCATTATCAAAATTATGGGAAAAGTAAACTTCACTCAAATTCTTAGTTCGGCATTGGTTCTTCTCAGTATCATCGACATCGTAGGGTCGGTGCCAATCATCCTGCAACTCAGGTCGAAAGGACGGGAGGTGAACGCTCTAAAGGCAACTCTCTACTCCACAATTGTGATGGTGGGGTTCTACTACGGCGGTTTCTGGATTCTCAAGGTATTCAACTGCAATATTCAGTCGTTTGCCGCAGCGGGTGGTTTTCTGATGTTTCTAATGGCTCTCGAGATGATTCTCGACGTGGAAATCTTTAAGAACAACACTCCGTCGACGGGGGCCACTCTTGTGCCGTTGGTGTTCCCGCTTATTGCCGGTGCGGGCGTGCTCACAACTCTCATTTCGCTCAAAGCGATGTACTACGATGTCAACATCCTCATCGGCTTGGCAATCAACATGCTTTGGGTCTTTATCGTCATCAAGGCCACCGACCGCATTCAGCGCTTGCTCGGCGAGGGGGGCATCTTTTTCCTGCGCAAGTTCTTCGGCATCATTCTGCTGGCCATGTCGGTTAAGATGATGGGCGAAAACCTATCCAAATTGTTCTGACCAAGCCCTTGACAACATAAATAATTCCCGCCAGCGGCAATGCCGGCGGGAATTATTGTTTATCGTGTTGTCAACGTGTCAGTTGGCGCGGTTTACAGGATCAATCACAACCACGGTGCCGGCCTCGGTGCCGCCAGTCGAAACGCCAATCTCGTAAGAGATGTAGAAGCGGTAGACTCCGGCGCTCACGCGCTCGCCGTTGTTGTCCTTAAGATCCCATGTGAAGGGCATGGAATCGGTTGTGGTTGAATACACCACGTTGCCCACGGTGTCGACCACCTTAACGTAACACAACGGTGTACCGGTGAACGACTGGTTGGCAAGCTGGAAGGTGGCTTCGGTCACGGCAGGATATTCGAGCACTTTTGCCTGGGCGCTTAAAGCGGCCTCTTCAACAGTGAACTCGATGCTTCGAGTCGCCGAGTTGCCTGCGATATCGAAAACTGTGTAATCCAGGGTATGGTGCCCAACATCAAGGCCCTCGATAGGATAAGCAATCGACATCTGACGGCTGTCGTCGCCATACACAGCGAAATTCTTCACCGTAGAATAGTTCTTCACTCCGCCGTCAAGCTGCAGCTTCATCTGGCCGATCGGAGTTCCCGACTGCACATTGAACGACACGTCATCGCTGGCGCTGATATACAGCACCACGTCGCCTTTCACCACCGGGTTGGCGATGAAGTCGTCGGCATCGTCAAGATACATGGCGTCAATCACTGGAGCCACGTCGTCGTTGATGGCCTTCTCCGGGTCGAAGGAACCCAGAACTGCGTAATCATACTTTCCGTTGACCATCTCGTCGCTGTTGTCACGGTGGGCGTACACCTTGATTGAAGCGGTGCTGTCGTTGGTCGTATAATAACGTGGCATCGTCACTGTGGTGGTGAAATGACCGTTAACCACGCGTCCGTGAACCTGTGCAATCACCTCGCGGGGATAGTACACGTTAATAGTCTGGTAGTTGTATCCCACTCGTTGGGTATTGGGGCCCTGAAGACGCTGTTCGCCGTATATGGTCACATAGCCGTCACCGTTGAACGTCTCGTCGATGCCGCTCTTGTCTGGCTTGAGCACCACGGCGTCGACCTGTACCTGCTGCAGCGGTGTGATGGTGATATCGGCATCTTCGGTCGCCTCAACTCCGCCAATGCTGTTGATCTGGAAGTAAGGCTTCGGATAGTTCACCTTGATGGCGGGGTCGCCCATGAGAAGGAACGACATCTTATTGCGGTTGGTCGCGGTGCCGAACGCCTGCTTGGCCTTCATCACCACCTCGCCCAATGTTGGCATATAGCCGTTCTGAGCGAACGAGAACATTGCGCGGCACCATGCACGGTTCAGGTCGTCGTTATACTCGGCGTAGACCGCGCGGGTCGAGGTCAGCGTGGCTATGACGCCGCCCTTGGGGTTGTGGAACATAATCTCGGCAATACCGCGCTGGTCGCTGTCGTAACGAGCCACATTACAGCACGCCGTCGTCATAATCGGTAGATGCGGGTTATTGATGTTCGCAGCGTCAATCGAGGTCCACAGTCCAGCGTATTTGCTGAAGCTGGTAACTCCGGCGTGGCCAACATAGGTCATGAAATACTGGCCCTCATTCATGCGGTTGATAAACGCGGCATGGCCGTCAATAGCCTGCTGACGCGCGGCGTCAACCTTGGGTACATTGGCGCGGGGATACTGGCTCACATAAGCCTTGGTCGATGCCATGTTCGTGCCCAACTCGTCGCTCACCAAGTTGCTGATGCCCTCGGCTTGGAACGGGTGCATGCCGTCGTTCTGGTCATCGGCGTCGGCGCTGTAGAAATTGCTGTTGCGCCAAGGACCATAGTCCGGACGGAGAACGTAGTTCTCTATTTTGTCAACATCGGTGCGAGCCTCTTCCAGACTGTTGGAGGTTATACGTCCAACGCCTATCCTCATCAGGGCCGATGCCACGTTGTAGCCGGAATTGTCGTCCATCAATGCAAAGAAGTCGTCGCTCACATACGATATCTCCTCGTCATTGCTGGCGTCGGTCTGATAGGTAAGGATTGCGTTCTCGCGCTCGGCGAGCATATTGCGGTTATCATACGAACCGCCGCCGAACAACAGCATGTTGCGGAATTTCGTCCTGTCGCGGTCGTAGAACATCTTGTTCATCAGGCGATAAGCCATGGCGTCGGGCGTACCGCTCGAGAATTCGTTGAACACCTGCTCCTGGGTGTAAACAAGCACGTCCATGCCGTCGTGGTCGCGGTGCAACTGTGCAAGGCGCTCGGCCTGGGGCAACAGGTTTTTGTTGGTAACCACAACCATGTCGGGGGTCGCAGCGCCATGAATATTCTGATTGTCAACTCTCTCCCAACCCGAAAGTTTCATCAACTCCTCATTGGGGTTAAACGCTATGAACAGCGACGACGCGCTCTCATAACTGGGCGAGAAACTGTAACCGCCGTCATTCGCAAGTGTGATTTCCTTGGGGTCGGTCGCTCTCGACACATCCCACACTATGGTCGAGGCGTCGGCTCCGGCCAAGTCGATGGCATCATAACTGGTGAGTTCCGGAACACACATACGCAGCTGTCCGTGCTCCGAGTATGCCATATCGTTGTGCTGATTGTAGGTGAGAAGCACATAGTCAAGGCGAGCGGTTGATACCGAACCGCCGGAAGCGTCGATCGTGACATCGATTGTGCCGTGCTCGTTGTGAACGGTGGGTACAATCAGAGCATATGGCGACTTAGTGTTATAGTACACCTCGTCGCTGGCTGGAATGTAAATAATCGCGTCCATGGCGCGGAATGGCGCCCGGTCTACATCGTTGAGCGTAGCGTTGATATAGCCTACCGACTCTTTGAGCACACCGGCTGCCGCCACTTTCACCAACAATGTATCACCCTCAACCAGGCCCGGCATCGAATAGTCGATGGTAATCTTTCCCTGGGGCATATCCTCGCCGAGGAGGTCCTTGCCGGTACGGCTCAGCGACATGATCTCTTTCTCATGATGGAAACGGTTGATGCTCACTGAGCGGTGACGGGTGGGCTGATAATGGTTTGTATTCTCTGCCACTCGGCTCACTGCGCCCACATCGTCGGTGAGGAAATAGCACCCAGCCTTGGCATAGGTGTTCATCACTCGTGTGTAGTAACGATTCGCTGGCTTGCGGGGATTGAGCAGCTCATACGACACTGGACCCAAGCCATAGAAACACAACTTGTTGCCAACCACTTTAGTAGGCACTGGCACCAAGTCATCGGGAGCGCCGCCATCGAGAGTCTCGCCAATCATGTGACCGCCCGAGCCATATACTCTCACGGCATTGATGTCGTTAAAACCCATCTGCGCCAGCTCGTCAGGTGTGATTTCATACACACCGTCCTCCGGAACAGAGATTTTTACCCATTTGCCCGTCGACAACAACGAGTTGGATGCGTAATGCGACAGGGGGAACGCCTGAGCGCCCTGACTGAGTGCAAGGGTCAGAATCGCCAACCCTAAAATTCTGAAAATTGTTCTCTTATGCATAAGTTTTAAAATATTGTTTTCTTGTCAATCATTTTATCCTGGAAACCAGTGACGGCTCTTGGTTGAGGCTCGCTTCAATAGTCATTCCAGGTACAAGCAGTATCGGTTCGGCTCCAGCGTCGCTAACGATGATGTCGCCAGTCTTCAGCGTGCAATGACGGCTCAACAGCTCCACCAACGACCGAAACGGACTCGCAAATGCCATGTCGCTCACTTCAGCAGTCTCTTCGCCGTCGACAGTGAACGTGGCTTTGAGCATCTCGCCGGTCCAGCCGCGCCAACTCCCCAACAGCAAGGCGCCGTCGAACGTGGTAGCCAAGGCCGACCAACGAGGTTCACTCTGCGAAGCATCGAGGCCACGCGCATGAACCATCAATGCCGGTGCCACTCCGTCGCAATAGCGCATCGCAAAACGTGAGGCTATGGTTTTACCCAAGCGGCTCACACGGTACGCCAAAGCGGGTGTACCCAGAAACTCATCGGCCCAGCGCGGCACAAACATCGGCCTGTCCGTGCGAATGATTGCACTGTCAGCAATCAGCCCCACCTGGAGCCGGCCGCTGTCGTAGTTGCCGTTAAGCGTGAGTACCTTCATTAATATATTAACGCAATTTCTTTATAAATATTGTGGCAAGCCTGCAAACCTCTAAGCACAACTTAGCCATTTCAAAATTGCAAAATTAGTAAAAAGATAACAACCAAGCCCTCCCACACCACACTTTTCACAAGTTTTTAGTTTTTTTAACCCCCTCCCCCGCCACCCACCAACATAGCCCCAACCAGTGTCCCACTCGCCAAGTCCCCCCTCCGAGAACTCCGAGAACTCCGAGCCATCACCCGCAAGCAACCACTGTCCCAAAACAAATAAAAAACTCCCTACCCTTCCCAAACTCCGTAGACCCCCACCATGCATATTTTACATTTCCACCATCCTCCATGCGCGCAGCCCACAACTCCCAAGCCTCCGCAGAGAACACAATCCGAAAAAATCCGTGAAATCCGTGGTTAAAAATGAATTTCCAATGAAAATCTTTTGCAATTCCAGATAATTGTTGTATTTTTGCCCCCGTTCACGGTGACAAACTGCCGCCGTGAGCAGACATAACGGAAGCGTTCGTGCGTTATCCTTTCACTGAAATTCGCCAAAATTTTCGACTCAAGGATAAGCAGTAAGTAGCGCTCATGTGAGCCTATACTATCCCCCGCAGGCGGGAACAGTATACAGGCATCGCGTGGGGGATACTGTTTATTTGAGTCAGGGCGTTTGGCGATGCCTCAGTGAAGATAATACAGGATTATCTCCACGCTTTCTTTGTATCATTAATTAAAGTGCCGCCCAATTGGGAGATAATATGCGGCAGACATAATGTATGAAAGAGAAAGTGATTATCGCGGTTGTGGGCAAATCGAACAGTGGAAAAACCGCTGCCATCCGCAAGTTAGCGGAATGTCTTCCATTCTCGGAAGAGAAAAAGTTTTTGTGGGGAAAACTGGAAGACAGATTTGAGGACTTTAGTTTCTTTGCTGATTACATCAGTCCCAGTGGCGGAGAAACAAAGAAGATTGGAATCTGTTCCTTGGGTGACTACATCCGGAATGGGTTAGAAGATGTATTCTTGCCTCTGGTTAAAGATTATCATTGTGATTTAATAGTTGTGCCTTGCCACAACTATCGTGATGTGATAGGTAATACCTTTAAGTATCTCGAAGATGTGGCAAGAGAAAACGATTACAAATTATTGACCACCTCAATTATCAGTGACCATAGCGTAACCGAAATGCCACTTAATGAATGGGTCGCAAATGGAAACGGAGAAATCCAAGTCAATGGCGTTATTCTAAACGAAATCTTCGCACAAAATATGATTAACCTAATAAACGCTCTGTTATGAAATTTCAAACAATGAAACGACATCTCGGTATCGTTATGTCATTGATTGCCCTCATGACATCTGCCAACGCCTATGGATTCACAGTAAATTATTTATCCTATAAAATAAACGCAGATGGCAACTCCGTTACAGTGTCTAAAACCATATACACTAAATATGGTGACTTAACCATTCCCGAGAGCGTAGAATACAATAGTAAAACCTACTCCGTCACGGCAATCGGCAGCTACGCGTTCTCCAATTGCAGCGGACTGACGAGCGTTATTATCCCTAACTCCGTAACGGCAATCGGCAGCAGCGCGTTCTCCGATTGCAACGACCTGATAAGTGTAACCATCGGCAACTCAGTCACGGAAATAGGTGGCAGCGCGTTCTCCAGTTGCAGCAGCCTAACGAGCGTGACCATCCCTAACTCCGTCACGACAATAGGATATTTCGCGTTCGCCAGTTGTACTGGCCTGACGAGCGTGACCATCGGCAACTCCGTCACGACAATTGGGCAAGACGCGTTCGAGGGGTGCAGCAGCCTGACGAGCGTGACCATCCCCAACTCCGTCACGACAATCGGTAACGGAGCGTTCTACGGTTGCAACGGCTTGACGGAAATAGATGTTGAAAACGGTAACACTAAATATGATTCACGTGGTGAGTGCAATGCAATCATTGAAACGGCCTCAAATACAATTATTGCCGGTTGTAAAGGATCAATTATCCCCAACTCCGTCACGGAAATAGGTGGCAGCGCGTTCGCCGGTTGCACCGGCCTGACGAGCGTGACCATCCCCAACTCCGTCACGTCAATCGGCGGCAGCGCGTTCTCCGGTTGCAACGGCCTGACGAGCGTGACCATCCCCAACTCCGTCACGACAATCGGCAGCTTCGCATTCTACGGTTGCAGCGGCCTTACGAGCGTGACTATCCCCAATTCCGTCACCTCCATCGGCATCTATGCGTTCCAGAATTGCAGAGGCTTGACGAGCTTGACCATCGGCAACTCCGTCACGTCAATCGGCGACCAAGCGTTCTCCAATTGCAGCGGCTTGACGAGTATAAAAGTTGTGAATGGTAATCCAAAGTATGATTCACGAAATAATTGTAATGCCATTATTGAAATTGCTACCAACTCTTTAATTGTTGGATGCAAGACAACCACCATCCCCAATTCAGTCACGTCAATCGGCAGCCACGCGTTCGGCGGATGCAGCGGCCTGACGAGCGTGACCATCCCCAACTCCGTCACGACCATCGGCGATTTTGCTTTCTCCTGTTGCACTGGCCTGACGAGCGTGACCATCCCCAACTCCGTCACGACAATCGGCGACGCCGCGTTCATGTGTTGCAGCGGCCTGACGAGCGTGACCATCCCCAACTCCGTCACGTCAATCGGCCGCGACGCGTTCATGGATTGCACCGGCCTGACGATTATTGTTAGTCATATAGTGAATCCGAATGATGTAGCATTGGGAAGCGAGGTGTTCTATAATGTAAATAAATCACAATGTGTCTTGGCTGTCCCGTCAGGTTCTGTCAGTCTTTACGAAGCAACTGACCAATGGAATAGTTTCAAGATCAAAGAAGAGGTGCTTGCAACTGCCGTCAATATCAACAAGACCTCACTGTGTATGGCCAAAGGCAGCACATTTGTTATTACTGCTACTGTGTTGCCATCAAACGCCACCAACAAAGCGCTAAACTGGACATCCAGCAACACTGCTGTGGCTACGGTTGACCAAAACGGCAACGTGACTACTCTGTCGGTGGGAACAACTACAATCAAAGCGACAACCACCGACGGGACGGGCCACAGCGCGACGTGCGAGGTGAATGTTACCGTGCCGGTCAGTTCAATTACATTGAATCAGTCTTCGGCCACCATTAACCAAAGCGGCACATTCATGCTAACAGCAACCGTTTTGCCTACCAATGAGACAAACAAGACTGTCTATTGGAGCTCCAGCAATACAAGTGTTGCCTACGTTGATCAGAACGGCGTTGTGACAGCAAGAGCAGTGGGCACAGCCACAATCTGGGCAAATACAACCGACGGTACGAATCTCAGCGCTTCGTGCAACGTCACGGTGGTGCCGGACTATACATTGTCCATCACGCCCAATGTGGCGCACGTGCGCGGAAACAAGAAATGCATCAGCGAGGTGGCGGTGAACATGGACAATTACCGGACACCTTCCGGTATACAGTTCCTTCTGACTTTGCCCGACGGCGTTTCATTGGCCAAAGACAATGACGGCTATTACGACGTATGGCTCGACGAAGGCCGCAAGGCACGAAACCACACCGTGCAGGCTGAGTCGCGTGGCAACAACACTTATTTCGTGCTGATTTCATCGCCCACCAACCGCACATTCAGCGGCAACACGGGCAATATCATGCATTTCAAAATCGAGTTTGAGAAATACCACTCAATGGCAGGCACATACAACTTGAAATTGAGCAACATAATCATTGCCGAACCGAACGAGACGCAACACTCAGCGTCGAATGTTCAGTCGGCGCTGAGGCTGTGTTATCTCGTAGGCGACGCTAATGCCGACGTGATGGTCAACGTTGCTGATTATGTGGCTACAGCAAATTATTTGCTGGGGCACGATACCGGTGAGCGGTTCTACACCGATGCGGCCAACGCGGCTTACAGCGACAATACCATCAACGTGACCGACCTTGTTGCAATTACGAATATTGCGCTTGAGTTGCGGGCTAAGGAGTACCGGCCAAGCGTCGAAGGATTCCAACTGGCTCCGGCTGCGACGATGCCTGGCGAGGACTATGGCGTTACTGCCGATGTGACGCAAAGGGGCGGCGACCGCACGGTGGTCAGCATTGCCGTCAACAACGACGCGCCGGTGGCGGCTATGCAGTTCGACCTCGACATGCCCGACGGTGTGACGCTCGAGGCGGCAGAGCATGGAGAGCGTGCTCAAGGCTTGAGTGCGTCTGTTGGCACCTCGCTCGATGGCAAGGCGCGCGTGATAGTCTCCTCGTTCGGCACTGCTGCGATTGAAAGCGGTAACGGCGAAGTGCTTTCATTGACCTTGTGCGGTAAAGCGCATGAGGGCGAGTTGCTACGGTTTGACGACGTGGTGATGACAGAGCGGAATCTCGTCGAGCACGGCACCGTGGGCGACATCTCGGTCGACCTGAGCCGCACGACCGTCGTGAACGCAATGAGCTGTGACCGCGTGAGCATCTACGGCCGCGGCGGCGCGGTGATTATCGAGAGCCCCGTCGATGGTACAGCACAGCTCGTGCGCATGAATGGCGCAAGCCAGAATGTGACCGTCACGGCCGGCCGCAACGTCTACCCCGTGAACGCCACACGCGGCGACATCATCATAGCCACCTTCAACGGCACAACCACAAAACTCCAATTCTAAACCGAATACGACCATGAAACGAGTATATTTAGCAATATTGATGGCTGTGGCAGTGATGGTGATGACGGCCCGCGACCGCTTGTATATCAACGATTTTTCAATCAATCCCGGACAAAGCAAGACGATCGAGGTGCTGCTCGACAACGATACGGCCTACTGCGGACTTCAGACCGACATCGTGCTGCCCGAGGGACTGACCATCGAACAGGAGGACGAGGATTACACCATTGACCTCACGTCACGCAAGGGCCGCGGCCACGTGGTGTCGACCAACAAACTGGCAAATGGCGCTATAAGGGTCTTTGTGAGTTCACAGAATTCACATGTTTTCAGTGGTAACAGCGGCGCAATACTGACAATCAGCCTTAAAGCCGATAAGTCGTTTAAGAAAGGCAACATCATTCTCCGTAACTCAGTCCTCGTTGAGGAAAATGTTGAAAGCCATTTGCTTGATGACGCAATAGCAAGAGTAAATGGAGGCGAACCGCTAAAAATAACGGTTTATGTGAACATTGATGCTGTGGCTGACGTATGGACAAGTGGAATGAACTACCACTCCTGGGGCGGAGACGGCAGTCACAGCACCACATGGCCAGGAGTCAAGGTTGAAACAAATCAGACTTTTGGAGGCAAAAGCTGGTACTACCGAAGTTACACCATCAATAGCAACAACGATTATATCAACTTTACATTCTCTACCGGCAATGGCAATAGCCGAACGGTTGAGCTCAACAATGTGAAAACAGATAAATGTTATGAGATATCGTCAACAAAATCGGGCTCCTATTATATGGTAAATGATGTTACCGCCGATTATAGCGGCATTGAAAGTGTCTCGGTTGATAAGGCGATAATTGGCCCTGTTGCTGTCTATAATATCGACGGCTGTTATATCGGTGTTTTCGTCAATGTCAAGTCAGCACTTTCGAGTCTTGAAAAAGGATTGTACATCATCGGCAACAAAAAGTATATAGTAGAATAAGACATCATCATATTCAATTGAATCACGCGGGCGGCACCAACCAGTGTCGCCCGCCGTTTTAATATTGCCCCCACCCCGCCCACTTCCTATCTTTGCCCATCAGTTATCAATTATTAGTTATCAGAGATCAGTTAATAGTTATCAGCAACTTGCCAAACATAGTCACAAACATAGTCACAAACATAGTCACAACCAGTGTCCCACACTGCTAATTCATAATTTATAATTCATAATTCATAATTCTGTCAAAACATAGTCACAACCACCGTCCCACCATACAAATAAATTTGCAAAATTACTGCGGTGCGCTTGCCCTGCGGGCTCCCCTTCGGGTCGTGAGCACTTCGTGGTTCGCAAAATTAGCCGATGCCCACTGTCCCACTAAAAAGTGACCAAGATAGCCCCCAAGAAAGTGACCAAGATAACAACCAAAAACATGATTATGAAAGATTTTGCTCAAGATTTGAACGATTTACTGCGCTTCGCTTGCCCTGCGGGCTCCCCTTCGGGTCGTGAGCACTTCATGGTTCCGCGAAGCGGTCCTGCGGGCTCCCCTGCGTGTCGTGATCACTGTGTAATTCGTGTAATTCGACTAAATTCGTTTAAATTCGTTGTTCGTTGTTCATTGTTCAAAATTGTTCAAAATTTGCCGACAACCAAAAAAAATCGATGAAAAATTTGGTGGGTAAGAAAAATAGTTGTACCTTTGCAGCCGTCTTAATGACAAAATGGTGGAATTAGCTCAGCTGGTTAGAGCGTCGGATTGTGGTTCCGAAGGTCGTGGGTTCGAACCCCATATTCCACCCAAATATTTTCTTTACAGAGAATATTTTTGGTGGTTAGATTAGTTCATGGTTGATGTTTTTTCGGCTGTGAACTTTTCATTATACAGGTATACATCATGGCTAAAACGACACGGAAAACAGCGTTCTTCTGCAAGAATTGCGGCAACGAGTCGCCAAAGTGGGTGGGCAAATGCCCCGCTTGCGGCGAGTGGAACACAATGGTAGAGCAACCGACGGCAGCGCGCACGGCGGCGAAAGCCCCCTTGGCAGGCAACGCAACAGCATCTACCCCGGTTAAGTTATCGCAGGTCGAAACAATCGACCTACCCCGGGTAAAACTGCCAAGCGGCGAACTGAACCGCGTGCTCGGAGGCGGACTCGTGCCAGGCTCAATTGTGCTCATCGGCGGCGAACCCGGCATCGGCAAGTCGACGCTGGTGCTGCAGAACGTGCTGCGAATACGTTCACGACGCGTATTATATATAAGCGGTGAAGAAAGTGCGCAGCAGCTGAGAATGCGCGCCGACCGCATCGCCGGCGGCAAACTCGACAACGAGTGTTACCTCGCTTGCGACACTTCGCTCGAATCGGTGTTCGCAACCATCGAAGAGTTCAAACCCGGACTCATTATCGTCGATTCAATCCAAACCATAGCCAGCGACGAAATCGACTCCGCAGCCGGCAGTGTGAGCCAGGTCAGAGAGTGCGCGGCGGCTTTCCTGCGGTACGCCAAGTCTACAGGCACGCCCGTCATTCTCATCGGACACATCAACAAGGAGGGAACCATCGCCGGACCGAAAGTGCTCGAGCATATCGTCGACGCCGTGCTGCAGTTCGAAGGCGACCGCCACTACATGTACCGCATCCTGCGAGGCATAAAAAACCGTTTCGGCTCCACCAACGAGATGGGTATTTACGAAATGAGAGAAGACGGCCTGCGAGAAGTCACCAATCCCGGCGAACTGCTACTGTCACAGGGCGACAACCGGCTCAGCGGCACCGCCGTGGGCATTGCAATCGACGGCTCACGACCGTTCCTGATCGAGGTGCAGGCCCTGGTGAGCACCGCCGCCTACGGCACCGCGCAACGGTCGGTCACCGGCTTCGACTCCCGTCGCATGAACATGCTGCTGGCTGTACTCGAGAAGCGGGTGGGATTCAAACTCGCCCAAAAGGATGTCTTCCTCAACATCGCGGGAGGGCTCAAGGTGAGCGACCCGGCACTCGACCTGAGCGTCATCTGCGCCATCCTCTCAAGCAACGTCGACATCGCTCTGCCGACAGGCTTCTGCTTCACCGCCGAAGTGGGACTGAGCGGTGAACTGCGGCCTGTCACTCGCATCGAGCAACGACTCGCCGAAGCGCAGAAACTCGGCTTCACCTCCGTAATCGTCCCCAAAAACAACCTCAAAGGCGTAAAAACCAGCGACCTGAAAATAAAAATAATCGAAGCCGCACGCGTCGAGGACGCTTTCCGACATCTCTTCGGATGACACTTGCAATAAACGCCTCTCGTTATATTTTGTGAGATTTTTTGGCGGGTTGGCGATTTTTTTGTAATTTTGCGGCTTGAATTGATATAACACGGTATATTATGGCAGAAACGAACATTCCCGAGGCCAACGAGCCCAAGAGAGTACTGAGCTTTGTCGAACAATTAGTCGCCGACGACCTGGCGGCAGGAAAAAACGGCGGACGGCTGAACACGCGCTTCCCGCCGGAGCCTAACGGCTACCTGCACATAGGCCACGCGAAAGCCATCTGCATGGACTTCGGTGTGGCAGAACGCATGGGTGGCACTTGCAATCTTCGATTCGACGACACCAACCCGGCAAAAGAGGATACCGAGTACGAGCAGGCTATCAAACGCGACATCCACTGGCTGGGATACGACTGGGGCGACCGACTCTACTACGCCAGCGACTATTTCCCTCGCCTGTATGACTTCGCCATCGACCTGATCAAGCGAGGTCTGGCTTATGTCGACGACCAGACGAGCGAAGAGATAGCGGCTCAGAAGGGAACGCCCACTCAAGCCGGAACCGAAAGCCCGTACCGCAACCGCTCGGTGGAAGAGAACCTCGACCTGTTTGAGCGAATGAACAAAGGCGAGTTTGACGAGGGCGCACGGGTCTTGCGAGCCAAAATCGACATGGCTTCGAGCAACATGCACTTCCGCGACCCTATCATGTACCGCATTATCAAAAAACCGCACTGGCGCACAGGGACCAAGTGGAACGTCTACCCGATGTACGACTTCGCACACGGACAGAGCGACTATTTCGAGGGCGTGACTCACAGCATCTGCACTCTGGAGTTTGTGCCGCATCGTCCGCTGTATGAATACTATGTGCGACTGCTAGCCGGCGACACCGTCGAGCAGTACTGCCCGCGCCAGATTGAGTTCAACCGCCTGAACCTCACCTATACCGTGATGAGCAAGCGCAAACTGCTCCAGCTCGTGAACGAAGGCCTGGTAAACGGATGGGACGACCCGCGCATGCCAACCATCTGCGGACTGCGCCGTCGCGGCTACACCCCACAGTCAATCAAGAACTTCCTCGACGACATCGGTTACACCAAATACGAGGCCCTGAACGACATCAGCCTTCTCGAACACAGCATCCGAGAGGATCTCAACAAGAACGCAAACCGCGTGTTCGCAGTGCTCAACCCCGTGAAGGTGGTGCTCACCAACTACCCCGAGGACAAAACCGAGATGATAAGCATGGACAACAATCCCGAACAGCCCGATGCCGGCACACACGAGATGCCATTCGGTCGCGAACTCTATATCGAGCGAGACGACTTCATGGAGAATCCCCCGAAGAAATTCTTCCGCATGACACCTGGCAAGGAGGTGCGCCTCAAAGGAGCATATATCGTGATGTGTACAGGATGCACCAAGGACGCCGACGGCAACGTCGTTGAAATACAGTGCACCGTCGACCACGACAGCAAGAGCGGCACACCAGGCGGCGAGCGTAAGGTGAAAGGCACGCTCCACTGGGTGAGCGCCAGTCACGCTGTCGACGCAACGGTGCGACTCTACGACCGCCTGTTCGCCGTGGAGAACCCAAGCGCCGAGGAGGGCGACTTCCGAGACCTGCTCAACCACGACTCCATGCGCGTGCTCGAAAACGTGAAGATTGAGCCGTTCCTAGCTCAGAATGCCAAGGTCGAAGACAAATACCAGTTCCAGCGTATCGGATACTTCTGTGTCGACCCCGACAGCACTCCTGAACGACTCGTTTTCAACCGCACAATCGGCTTGAAAGACAGTTGGGCAAAGAAGAACAAATAACAACACGCTTTGGCAATGGCGCCTACTAAACGCCTCAACTATATCGACGCACTACGAGGAACAACAATGTTCCTCGTAGTATTTGGTCATATACTCACCTTCTCACTCGGAGCGCATCACTCGTTCTTAAGCAACTTGTTCCTGTGCTTCCGCATGCCCACTTTTTTCTTTATAAGCGGCTTCGTCGCTTATAAGGCGGTCGACCGCTGGAGCGGTGACTTGTATCGTCGCATGGTGGGCAAGAAACTGGTGGTGCAGATTATACCGGCGTCTTTTTTCTTCTGCCTGTATTACCTCTTGCTTGGCAAGAATCCCCTCACTTTTTTCCTTGCGCACGGCTTTCAGGGATATTGGTTCACTTTCGTGTTGCTCGTGATGTTGCTTATATTCTTCACCATCTCCTGGATGGCCAAGCTGGCAAAACGGCCTTGGCTGCAGGATGTGGGGCTGGTGGTTGTGGCTGTGGCATGCGCCGTCGCCACTCCCCTACTCTTTCACAACGACACCCTCAACAATTTCTCGGTGAACAACCTGTGCCGTTTCTTTCAATTCTTCACTCTCGGTGTGCTCACCCGCAAATATTATGCGAATGTCACCCGCTTGCTCACGGGTAACTGGGCAATAACGTTTACTCTGGTTTTGTTTGTGGCAAGCCTGTTTTTATTGCTCCATCCGGCAGTCACGTTACCAAAGAGCCTCTGGTGGCTGTTGCGGCTCGAGGTGGTGGGCTACGCGGGCGTGGTGCTGATATTCGCGTTTTTTTACCGCCATCGCGCCTTCTTCGACAACACCGACAACCGTTTGGTGCGCTGCATGCTATATGTGGGACAGCGCACTCTCGACATCTATCTCATTCACTATTTCTTCGTCCCCAACCAGCTTTCATTCATGCCTGAACTTGAGGGAATAAGCCAGTTCGTGGTACACTTCTTAGTGGCTGCCGCTGGGGCTATCGTCATCACAGCACTGTCTCTGGCGGTGAGTCGTGTCATCCGCCTTAGTCCGTTCCTGGGTCACTACCTGCTCGGAGCGAAACGGTGAGGATAATAAAACACTCCTCACCGGTCTAATGACCGATTCGGGTTAAATAATCTTCGGTTCCGCAAGTTCACGACCGCGGCAGAAGCGGTGGACGATGTTGCGGTCGTCACCCAGATAAATCAAACGCTCGAAGCGATTAATCAGCGAGTAGTTGTCGTGGTTGAGGTCG
>JBGUHM010000141.1:0-23087 GCA_045112115.1 Sodaliphilus sp.
CTCTGTCACCGAAATCGGCTCTTATGCGTTCTACGACTGCAGAGGTTTGAAAAGCGTGACCATCCCCAACTCTGTCTCCTCAATCGGTGACGGAGCATTCTCCGGTTGCGAGGGCTTGACGAGCATCACCATCCCCGAGTCCGTCACCTCAATAGGCGACGGTGTGCTCGAATACTGCGAGGGCTTGACGAGCGTTACCATCCCCAACTCCGTTACCTCAATCGGTGCAGGAGCGTTCGCCGGCTGCACTGGCTTGACGCGTGTGATCATCCCTAACTCCGTCACCTCAATCGGGGTCGGCGCGTTCCGCGACTGTGCTTCTCTCACCAGGCTCGATGCCTATCCAAATCCACATAAATTGGACCTGGGCAATTACGTTTTCGATAATGTCCCTAAAAACTGCACGCTCCATGTGTTGCCCAAATATCTGTCGGAATACAAAACGACGGCCCCGTGGAGTGAATTATCCAACATTGTGGCGGACCTGACCGAAGATGAAGGCAATTAAGTTGATAAATGACTATGAGAATGAGAAAAATTATATTGTTATTTCTCCTGGCGCTGGTGGCGGTGGGGGCATGGGCGCAGGTGGAGCGTGAGGTGACGTTCTCTCACGACGACGTGACGCTCGCCGGGACGGTGACCTTGCCGGGCGCCGGCTCGGGCCGTTATCCGGCGGTAGTGATGATTACGGGCAGCGGCACGCAGGACCGCAACGAGACGCTGGAGAACCTGCAACCGTTCAAAGTGATTGCCGACCATCTGGCGGCGCACGGCATTGCTTCGCTGCGCTACGACGACCGCGGAGCGGGCGGGTCATCGGGCCTCAAGGGCGACGAGACCTCGGCCGACTTTGCGAAGGATGCCGAAGCGGCGATGGCGTTTCTCATCGGCTGCAAGGGCATAGACGCCCGGCGTGTGGGGCTGTTGGGTCACAGCGAGGGCGGACAGATAGCGTTTATGATTGCCGGTAACACTGAAACAGCAGTGAAGCCAGCCTTTGTAGTCGCCATCGCCGCTCCGGCGGTGAAAGGCTCAGAAGTGCTCATCCAGCAGAATATCGATATCTCCGAACTGTCGGGGATGCCCATGAATGCCATTCAGCAATTCCAACTGCGGCAGATGTTCTCAAATTTATGTAACATCAAAGACGAGGAGCGGCTGAGGATTCAGCTGGCCAGCGATTTCACAACACTGATGCCGCAGATGCCGCGGGAAGCCGTGCAGCAGCAGGTGGCGGTGATGACCTCTCCGTGGTATCGCTTTTTCGCCAATTACGACCCCGCGCAGTCGATCAGCGGCATGCGGTGCCCGGTGCTTGCGTTATACGGCGAATACGACTTCCAGGTGAATGCCGGGGTAAATGGCGCGGCAATGCGTAGACTATGCCCGCAAGCCGTGGTAAAGGTGCTGCCGCAGCACAACCATATGATGCAGCGGTGCGACGACCGGATGGCGAGCGCCAACTACTTCGCTTTAGGCAGCGATGTGTCGCCTGAGGCATTAGAGGCCATCTCGTCGTTCATCCTCCCGATTGGAAAATAATCCCTTTCGGGATTTTTTTTGAAAAAAAATGAACTTGGCTGCAACATTTCGGCTATGTTGCGACGTCAAAGAGATAAAAGCGACGCTTTTTGCCGGACCGCTCCGGCATAAAATCAAGTAAACAACATAAAATTATACTGAAATGAAAAAGATTGTTCTAACATTGATTATCACATTGGTCTCGCTCTCGATGATCAACGCGCAGACTCCGGCAGCACCCGCTCCGGCAGCACCTGCGCCGGCAGTTAATACGTCTGAGGCTGTGGCTGCCAGCGACAGCACCATACAAGTACAAAGCGGAGACAAAACTGTGACCATCGCAATCTCCGATCTCAAACGCCTGGCGAAAGAGCACCTCCATCTCGACGACACGGTGCTTACCTCCGACGACAAGGTCGATGAAGCTGTTTACGCCGACTCCGCCGCCGAAAGACAGCAAGCCACCGAATTTGTGGTAAGAGGTATGAACCTCGCCGAAATGATTGTCAAGTCGATTGCATTCGCTGCGATTGCTGTGGTGTTCATCTCGCTGTTGTTCTATTTCCTGCATCGTCGTCGCAAATACCGCACCATCGACCGCGCAATAGCCAGCGGTTATCCGTTGCCTCCGGAATTCTTCGGAAAACGCTCCATAAGCGTGCCTAAGCAGCCCACCACGGTCTATGTAACTCAGGTAATGCCTCCGCAAAACACGGCCGATAACGGTGCCACAGACGACTCCGCTCCCGCACCCGCGCAGAGTGCCAATCCCATGAACAACGTCACCGATTGGAAACCGTTCAAAAAGGGCGTAATGCTTACAATCATTGGTTTCTGTCTTATGCTGTTCTTCTGGATTGTCGGAGCCGGTCCCGTAGCCGCATTGATGCTGATTCTGGTGTTCTTCGGCCTGAGCAAAATCTTCTTCGCCTACCAGGAGCAGCAGAGCTTAAAAAACTACTGGCAGAACCAGCAATGGACACCCCAGCAGCCCCAACAGCCCCAGCAACCGCAGCAGCCCCAAGCCGAGGCTCCCGAGGCCACAACCCCGCCGCCTTTCACTCCGCAACAGTAGTCCATAGCCCGATAACTTAACACCTAACACTGATAGATATGCTTTCGCGTGTAGAGGAACTGAAGCTGATTTCCCGGTGCGTTCTTGCCGATGACAGGAACGCATTCGGGCAGCTCGTCGAGGCTTATCAGCCACAACTGCGGCGATTCCTCCTCAACCTCACGCTTGGCGACCCCTATCTGACCGACGACCTTGCTCAGGAAACATTTATAAAAGCCTATCTCGACCTGCGTCAGTTCCGCGGCCTGGCGCGATTCGGCACATGGCTCTACCGCATAGCTTACAATGAGTTCAGCAGCTACAAGCGCCGCAACCACGCCACGGTCGACATCGATGCCATTATCGAACCGTCTGACGACAACTCGGCCTACGACGCCAGCGACGCTTCGCACGACGTGCGTGTGGCTCTTGCGCAACTCGGCGAAATCGAGCGCACAGTGACCACCCTGTTCTACATCGAAGACATGCCGCTGAAACAAATTGCCACCGTTACTGGTCTGAATCAAAACACTGTACGCTCCCACCTGCATCGTGCGAGAGCAAAAATGACAAAAATCTTAAAGAAATGACTTTGCTATGAGAAAAACTGAAAATAACGACAACGAACTCCGCCAGATGTTAAAAAACGGAGCATACGACGCCGGGAACGACGAGTGGTTCACCAAGCGAGTGGTGAACAGGCTGCCTGAACGGCCCGACCGCTCGGCCCTGCGCCTGGGCTGGCTGTTCTATCTTGCGGCGGCGCTGATTTGCGTGGGATTCTGGCTTTGGATATGTTACGGTAGCGACCTCACCGTGGTCACAGTACGCGACCTTATCTATCTCACGGTGGCCGGTGTGTTGACTTTGTTCCTTATGCTATCGCCCATTGTCACAATCTTCCGCCGCATCTGACGTATCCCTTTCAGCGGGTACCGTATCACTCACTCTCCCCGGGTTGATTACTTAAAAAAGTATAAAAACTCGGGGAGAGTGGTCGCTGTTAGGTAATATTTGCTACCTTTGTGGGATTTTTTCGAATCATAGATGATGGAAACGGCATTATACTTGATACCGGTACAGCTGAGCGACGGGTCGCTGGAACGCGACCTGCCTGCCGCCAACGTCGCTATTGTGCGAGAAATACGCCATTTCATCGTGGAAAACGTGCGCTCGGCACGACGATTCCTCAAAAAATGTGACCGGGAAATCGACATCGACTCGCTCACATTCACCGAACTCAACCGTCACACGCGGCCAGAAGAACTGCCCGCAATGCTTGAACCGCTGGCGCGAGGCGAGAGCGTCGGGGTCATCAGTGAGGCCGGGTGTCCCGCAATAGCCGACCCGGGTGCCGACATCGTGGCCATCGCGCAGTCGCGTGGCTTCCGCGTGCGGCCTCTCGTCGGGCCGTCAAGCATCCTTATGGGATTGATGGGCAGCGGTTTCAATGGCCAGAGTTTCGCCTTCTTGGGGTATCTGCCCATCGACGCGAAAGAACGCGCCAGAGCGTTCGACCGCATGGCGCACCGCATTCAGCATGAAGACCAAACGCAGATTTTCATCGAGACGCCCTACCGCAACCAGGCTTTGTTCGATGACCTCTGCAGGCGTCTGCCGCGCACTCTGCGCCTGTGTGTGGCCACCGACATCACCGGCGAACAAGAGTCAATCCTCACTCGTACAATAGCACAGTGGAAGGCCTCAGGCACCGAACTGGGGAAAGTGCCTACCATATTCCTTCTTTATAAATAGGTATTATTATGGGAAACGATATAACAGCGATGCATTTCATGAGTTTCGGGAGCGGCAGCAGCGGCAACTGCGCCTACCTCGGCAATGCCGAGGGCGGTGTGCTCGTGGATGCCGGCATCGATCCGGACACTGTGTTCAAAGTGCTGGCTCGTAACGGCATCACACCGAAGATGATTGGCGGTGTGATTCTCACCCACGATCATGCCGACCATGTGCGCTACGCTTATAAAATCGCCCGAATGCACAAGCATATCCGCATCTACTGCACACCCAAACTCCTCAACGGGATGCTTCGCAATCACAGCATCTCGCGACGTATCAAAGACTACCACGAGAGTATTTTCAAGGAGATACCGTTCAAGGTGGCGGGAATGACAGTCACGGCGTTTGATACATCGCACGATGCCACCGACAATATGGGTTTCTTCGTCGAGGGGTGGGGACACAACTTCGTCGTGGCAACCGATATGGGGGAAATCACCGAGCGGGCCGAATTCTATATCCGGCAGGCCGATTACTTGATGATTGAGAGTAATTACGACCGGCATATGCTCGATACGGGACGTTACCCCGAGTTCCTGAAGGCACGTGTGCGTGGTGCGCGCGGACACCTCGACAACGAGGTGACAGCGGCCTTTGTGGGCAGCAACTGCCCGAGTGTGAAATATGTGTTTCTATGCCATTTGAGCAACGATAACAACACTCCTGAAATCGCTATAACCACAGTGAGAAAAGCCCTTGAGGGGAATGGCATCACCGTGGGCGACGCCAGTTACTCTCCCGACCAGCGCGGGCGTGATGTGCAGCTTTACGCTCTGCCGCGTTTCGATGCCAGTCCTCTGTTTATACTCTGACAATGAATGCTGTACCTGCCGACATAAAGCTTCTGCTTGACCGTGAGGCGGCGCGTATCAACAACCCCGACTTCATCGCCGACGACCCCGTGCAGTTCCCGCGGCGATTCGAGGCGTTGCCCGACATCGAGATTGCGGCCCTGCTCAGTGCCACCATCGCCTGGGGGCGGCGCACCATGATATGCACCAACTGCAACAAGATGCTGGCGATGATGGACAACGACCCTTACCACTATATGATGGAAGGCGACTTCGAACTGCTGCCGCCGGAGTTGAATATCCACCGCACGTTCTTCGTTCGCAATCTGCAGTACATGCTTCGCGGGCTCAAGCGAATATATTCACGGCACGGCTCGCTTAACGACTTCGCGCGACATCATCGTGTGGGCGAGTGCGACGAGCCGGCTTGGCGGTTGGTGGAACTGATGCAAGGCGAGTTCCGTGAGGCTAACGGGGGCAACGACGACAGCCGTTGCTTGCCTACGCAATTGAAAAACACGGCTCTCAAGCGCGTGAACATGGCGTTGCGATGGCTGGTGCGCGACGACGGCATTGTCGACATAGGCGTGTGGAATGCTCTGCGGCCCAGCCAACTGTTTATCCCTCTCGATGTGCATGTGGGCGATACCGCGCGAGCGTTGGGACTTACCGACCGCCGTGCCAACGACCGCCGCACAGTGACCGGTCTCACCGCCGTGTTGCGTAAGTACAACCCCGCCGACCCGGTCGTATACGACTACGCCCTCTTCGGCATCGGGATGAATCTATGATAATGAAATTGAGTTGTTTATAATATAGCGAAGAATGAGAATACTGAAACTTATAGCGATATTGTTGCTGGTGGCGGCTGCCACCGGTTGCGACCGCGTGAACAACAAGTCGCTGCCGGAATATCCCGTGAGAATCAATCTGGGTGACTACGGCCGATGGGTCACTTACGGCGTGAGCGGAGCGGCTGAGTACCGCACTTTCAGCCGCGAGCGCCGCGAGCCGTCAAACTTCCCCTACGACTCCAACACCTACACCGGTTTCGGCGGCGTCTTGCTCATGATGGGCGTCGATATGGTGCCTATGGCTTACGACATGGCGTGTCCCGTCGAGGCGCGAACCGATGTGGTGATCCACATCGACTCTGAGAATTTCGACGCCGTGTGTCCGCAATGCCACTCGCGTTACAATGTGCTTACGGGGCGTGGCACCTCGATGAGCGGCATGGCTTATGAACGCAAATTAGGACTTCGCGTCTACGCTGTCTCACCTTACAACGGAGGATATATAATCTCTAACCGGTAATCAATGAGGCGGCTGTTGTTCATATTGGTGTCGGTTTTGCTCTTTTGGCCTGCGACGATGGCGATGGAGCAAGACTCTACTGCTGTGGCCGACACTGCAACAGTCGCCAACTCCGACACTGCAACAGTCGCCAACTCCGACACCATAGGATGGTTCAAGGCGCTAAAAAAAGGCCGGGTGAATTTCGACGACCCGCTGATACACTATCCGCGCATGATGCGATTGGGGTGGAACTGCTACCTGTGGTACAAACGTACGCTCAACACCCAAGACACCAATTATGTGGGGAGCACAAACACTCTTTGGAGAGTAATGCTGAAGAACGAAAACTGGGTCGACAACTATGACTTATATCCTTTACCCAATCTTCAATACGCCTTTCAAAGTGGATTGACGTGCAACATAGGTGCATATTTCTCGATTGCGGGCATCTCGCTGGGCTATTCTGTCGACTGGAACAGAATTGTGGGAAGCAAGCCCACCAGCAAGAAACTTGAGTTCGGTATCAACAACGCAAAGTTCACCATCGAGTATCACCACACCACCAATGTGGGTGATATGACGTTCAAGGTATTCGACAATGAAAGTCATACCCGGGATAAGTATAAGAATTTCGAAGGTATGCGACGCCGGTCGTGGGGTCTCAACGCCTACTATTTCTTCAACAACCGTAAGTATTCGCAAGGCGCGGCATATGCAGTGTCGCGAATTCAGCGGCGTAGTGCGGGTTCGGCGCTCGCCGGATTCAACATCACCCATCAGAACTTCAGTTTCGACAAAGATTTGGTGAAAGACTGGGATGCACTTGGGATGACGTATGATGAAATGGAAGATGAGACTCTGTTTGTTTACACCGATTATTGCCTCAGCGGTGGGTATGCCTACAACTGGGTGCTCGGAAAAAACTGGCTGCTCAACGGCACGGCACTGGTTCAGGCCGGTTTAAAGCACGCTCATGCGCATGCGACATCCGACGGCGGCAGCAATTTCTTCGGTATCAACTCAAAACTTCGCGCCAGTGTGGTGTACCGGACGCGTGGCTTCTTTGTCACCGGGCAGGGGTATCTCGACACCCGTTTCTTCAACACAGGTCCATACCGCTTCCGCAGCTTCTTCGTCGACTTCTCGGTGATGGTCGGATTCGACTTCTAAAGAGGCATCCGCCAAACACAATATTATAGCGTGAATTGTAATAAATTTGGCCATAAATACTAAATCGGTGGATTTTTGCGTTATATGGTATAATGGGAAAACTATGCAACATTAGAATATTGGCAACTCTCCGCTGCGCGGTTCTTGCCGTGGCGGCGCTGGCAGTGGCAGGCTCACAGGCGCAGGACGGTAGCACGTCATATCAGTTCCTGAATGTGTCGCCATCGTCGCACGTCTACGCACTGGGAGGACACAACATCTCGCTTATCGACGACGACATCAATCTCGTCGAGCAGAACCCCGCCCTGCTCGGGCCGGAGTTCAACAAGCAGGTGGGCCTGAGTTATATGAAATACATCGCGTCGACCAATTTCATGGGAGTGCGCTACGGACAGGGCCTCAACGAGCACAGCGCTATAGCCGGCGGAATCCAGTATTACGGATACGGCAAGATGCAGGGCTACGATGCCGATGGCAACGAAACCGGCACGTTCTCGGCCCGCGACATCGCCATCAGTGCCAGCTACAGCCATGACATCGTGGGCGGATGGCGTGGAGGTATCACCGCAAAATGCATAATGTCCAACTACGAGACCTACTCATCGGCGGCAATAGCGGTCGACCTCGGCGTGAACTACTACGATACCGAGCACGAGTTCTCTGCGTCGCTGGTGTTCAAGAACTTGGGCGGTGAAATCAAGAAATTCAACGAGAAAAAAGCCAGTGTGCCTTGGGATATACAGGTGGGTGTGACAAAGCAATTAGGACACTCGCCCATAAGTCTGTCGATCACTGCCTACAACCTGCGCCATTGGCATCTGCCGTATTATGTGCCTGAGGACAAGAATGTCACCGGTAGTCCGCTCGTGCAGAAAGAGAACTTCGGGTCGAACCTGATGCGTCACCTCGCATTCGGTCTCGACATCAAACCGTCGGAAAACATCTACCTCGCTCTGGGTTACAACTACCGCACACGCAGCGATATGTCAACCTACAAGCGCTCGTTCCTCTCGGGATTCAGCCTGGGCGCTGGAATGCGTGTCAAGGCACTGAGCTTCGGCGCCGCCTTCGCACAGCCGCACACCGGTGCCACCACTTTCATGTTCAACCTCACCACATCCATCGGTGAGCTGTTGCGATGACTTTTTCCCTAAGCATTATACACTTTTTAGATGGAGTCACCATTTATGGTGACTTTTTTTACGCGAAATAGTGGGTATTGGGTATTGCGCGCGTGCGCGAGAATGCCGTACTTTGCAGTCCTAAATTGGACGAATATGCTGCTATCGGAACTGAAAACAGGTGAAAAAGGTGTGGTAGTCAAGGTGATGGGACACGGTGGATTCCGCCGGCGCATCATCGAGATGGGCTTTATCAAGGGTAAGACGGTGGAGGTGATTCTCAACGCTCCGCTGCAGGACCCCGTGAAATACCATATCATGGGTTACGAACTCTCGCTGCGGCGCGAGGAGGCCGCCATGATCGAGGTGCTGAGCATCGACGAGGCGACTAAACTCGCAGCCGAGGCCGCAGCACCCGAGGGCAACGGCAGCACTCTCGTCGAGGAGGCCGCGCTGGCACGAGCTGCCGAACGCAAACGGCGAATGATTAACGTGGCGCTGGTGGGCAACCCCAACTGCGGCAAGACTTCGCTGTTCAACTTCGCCAGTGGCGCACAGGAACATGTGGGCAACTACAGCGGCGTCACCGTCGACGCAAAGGAAGGGCACTGCGAGTTTGAGGGCTATCGCATCAATCTCGTGGACTTGCCCGGAACCTATTCACTCACCGCCTACAGCCCCGAGGAACTTTACGTCCGCAAACAGATTATCGAAAAGACTCCCGATGTGGTAGTCAACGTAATTGACGCCAGCAACCTCGAGCGCAACCTCTATCTCACCACGCAACTCATCGACATGGACCTCAAGATGGTGTGTGCGCTAAATATGTACGACGACCTCGAACGCTCAGGCGACAAACTCGATGTCGACAAACTCGCCGAGTTGCTCGCTACGCCATGCATCCCAACGGTGTTCAAGACCGGACGAGGTGTGGACAACCTGCTGCGCGCCATCATCGACACCTACGAGGGCACCATCAACAGCAAGGTGTTCCGCCATATTCACATCAACCACGGCAGCTACCTCGAGGACGCTATCGAGGACGTGAAAAGCCATCTTGAGAAAAACTCCAATATTCGCCACCGTTACTCGCTGCGTTACCTCTCGATAAAACTGCTCGAGAACGACCGCGAGGCCGAACGGTTTGTGAAAACGTTGCCCAACGGCGACGAAATCATCGCAAGCCGCGACAGCGCCGCCGCCGAGGTGAAGGAAAATATGCAGGAAGACAGCGAGACGGCGATGATGAACGCCAAATACGGGTTTATCAACGGTGCCATGCAGGAGGCCTACGAGAGTGCCGGCAACACCGACACCCACCAGATGACGAAACTGCTCGACCGCATCGTCACCCACCGTTATCTGGGGTTCCCGCTGTTTTTCATCTTCCTGGGAGTGATGTTCCTCGCCACGTTCCTGCTCGGGCAGTATCCAATGGATTGGATCGACGCCGGTGTCGACTGGCTCAAGCAACTAGTGGAGAACAATATGGCAGAGGGTCCTCTGAAAGCTATGCTCGCCGACGGTGTGATAGGCGGTGTGGGCTCGGTGATCGTGTTCCTGCCGCAGATTCTCATACTGTATTTCTTCATCTCGATAATGGAGGACAGCGGATACATGGCGCGGGCCGCGTTTATCATGGACCGCGTGATGCACCGCATGGGACTGCACGGCAAGTCGTTCATACCAATGATTATGGGCTTCGGGTGCAACGTGCCGGCAGTGATGGCCACACGCACCATCGAGAGCCGCAACAGCAGGCTGATTACTATGCTCGTGCTGCCGTTCATGAGTTGCTCGGCGAGATTGCCTATCTATCTGCTGATTACCAGCGCCTTCTTCGCAACCACATGGCAGCGGGCCGCGGTGATGCTCGGGCTTTATGCTTTGGGTATTCTCACCGCCGTGTTGATGAGCCGCCTGCTCAAGCGTTTCCTCATCAAGGACGACGACACGCCCTTTGTGATGGAGTTGCCGCCATACCGTTTCCCCACCGCAAAAGCCATCTGGCGACACACTTGGTCGAAAGGCAAACAGTATCTCAAGAAAATGGGAGGCATTATACTTGTTGCATCGATTATCGTGTGGTTCTTAGGTTATTACCCTAACCACGACGCCTATTCCACATCTCAAGAGCAACAGGAGAACAGCTACCTTGGACGCATCGGCAAGACCATAGCGCCGGTATTCTCGCCCTGTGGCTTCGACTGGAAACTTGACATCGGCATTGTCTCGGGCGTTGGAGCCAAGGAGATTGTGGCATCGACACTCGGCGTAATCTATAGCGGCGAAGAGGATACCCAAGGCAACGAACTGCACGACAAGATGGCCGCCGACGGCATCACCACTCTCACTGCCATAAGTTTCCTCGTGTTCGTACTGCTGTACTTCCCCTGTATCGCCACAATAGCCGCCATAAAAGGCGAGACCGGACGTTGGCGATGGGCGCTTTTCACCGCGTTCTACACCACCGCTGTCGCCTGGATAGCTTCCACACTCATCTACCAGCTAGGCTCTCTGCTGATGTAGCACGTAAGATGCACTGAGAAGTAAGTTATGCCAAGGCATAAGATAATGGTCGCCAACCGCAAATAGTTTTTAAGAAATTATGAACCAAATTTCTTGAAAATTTCCACCGCGCCAGCGGTGCTTGAATATTATCCAGAATTTCTACTCTCTACCGAAGAGTTTATAGAGTTTCTTTTGAGATTAAGAAACTCCCATAACTCCTTGACTCCGTAGAAATAACGCCCAATTTATGAGGAACTCCTCGCACTTTAACGCTTGGTGGCGAAGAAGGTTTTCATCAAGGCTGCGCATTCGTCGGCGAGGACGCCGCCGGTCACTTCCGTGCGCTTGTGGAATGGGTGGTCGCAGGCGGTGTGGTAGCCGCGTTTGTCGTCGGCCGCGCCGTACACCACACGCGAAATCTGGCTCCATGCCAGCGCTCCGGCGCACATCAGGCATGGCTCCACGGTAACATATAGTGTGCAGTCGGTAAGATATTTACCGCCCAGTGTCGACTCGGCGGCGGTGATGGCCTGCATCTCGGCGTGGGCGGTGACATCGCCCAGTGTTTCGGTTAGGTTATGCCCGCGGGCGATGATGCGGTTGCGGCTCACCACCACGGCGCCTATGGGCACCTCGTCGCGCGCCATAGCCTCCCGCGCCTCGCCCAGCGCGAGTCTCATCCATTTCTCGTCGTCGGTCATAACAGCACTTTTTTCACGTAATTGCCCACGGTGACGATATACACGCGGTTCTCCGGCAGGTCGATGGCCTCGTTGCCGCCGCTGAATCGCTCGAAATAGAGCCGGCCGTAGATGTCCCACACGCGGATGGGAACGCGGTAGTTGTCATGCCAGATGTGGATTTGGCCGTAGCGGGCAGTAATCAACGGCTCGGGAACAGGCGAGAACGGTTCGTCACCGATGCGGTCGATGCCGGTGGTGGCAGGCACGGTGAGTGCCCACGAATCGCCGTCGGTCATCGATGTGGTGGGGATGATGGTATAAGTCACGTCGTGGTCCGATGCCGGCAGATAGAACTCCGAGGCGGCGGTGTAGGCCGCCAGCTCGCCGTCTTCGCCAAGCACCTTGTAGGCCAGATGCTCGCCCAGATGGACGCGGCGCCAGTCTTGGCTGAAGTCTTCGCCCTCAAGCGTCAGCGTCGGAGCAATGTCTTCGTCGGGATAGATGGTGAAGCGGTCGAGGTCGTTCCATGCCGCGTCGATGCTGTACAGGTCGGCCGCTGCGTCGTCGGTAACCACGAGGTCGATGCGAGGCACCCAGTTGAATGTGTCGTGGGCCACCGCGGGCGGCAGCAGCGCTCCGCAATAGATTTCATAGAGGTTGAAGCACCAGTCGAATGCCACATCGTCGATGTGCCGCAGGGTCGATGGTAGGAACAGCGTGTGCAGGCGTGTGCACTCCTGGAAAGCGCCGTAGCCGATTCGAGTCACGCCCTCAGGCACGGCCACATCCTCGACGGCTGTCGAGGCGAAGCAGTAGCGAGGAATGGATTTCAGTCCTATGGGCAGTGTCACCTGGCTGAGCTCGGTGGCGTCGGCGAAGGCACTCTCGCCAAGCTGCGTCACGCTGTTGGGCATCACCACCTCGGTCACCGCCGAGCCGGCGAAGGCATAGTCGCCCACGGCGGTCACGCGGTAGGTGTCTCCGTCGAAATATACCGTAGGTGGGATAATCACCACTCCGCTGTAGTCGTTGGTGCCGTCGAACAGCAGGCGTTCGCTCACCGCCACTTCATCGCCGCTGAGCAACGTGTAGCACAGGCCGCCGCTTTCGAAGTCCTGGGCTGTGCCGTTAAGCGCGCTGAACGCCAGTGTTATAGCCAATAATATCTTTGTAAATGTCTTCATTTTAGTCGCGGAAATAAATGCGTTTCACGCGCGGTGAGATACTCGTCAAAATTTCGTAAGGAATGGTGCCGCGAGCCTTGCTCAGGTGTTCGATGGGGACATTCGGACCGAAAATCTCGACGCGGTCGCCCACCTTGCAGTCGGCATTGGTCACATCTACCATGCAGGCGTCCATGCAGATGTTTCCCACGGTGGGGCACAGCGTGCCGTTCACCCATACCGAGATGTTGCCGTTGCCGAAGTGGCGGTCCATGCCGTCGGCATAGCCTATGCCCACGGTTGCCACGCGCGAGTCGTTCTCGAGCAGCCCGCGGCGGCCGTAGCCCACGGTGGTGCCCGCTTTCCACTCCTTGATGGAGATGATTATGGAGTAGAGCGCGGCAACAGGCATCAGACGCTGCTCCTCGTCGCCGCCCTCAAGCGTCTTCACGCCGTAGAGGCCGATGCCCAGGCGAACCATGTCCATCTGCCGCTCGGGGAAGCGCAGTGTGCCCACGGTGTTGAGGATGTGACGCTTGATATAATGCGGGAATGACGCTTGCAGCAGTTCGGCGCATTGGTCGAAGTAGGCAAACTGTTCCCGTGTGTAGTCGTCGCCGGTGGGATCGTCGGCGACACACAGGTGGGAGAACACGCTCGCCACTCGCAGCACGGGCTGATGGCTAAGCAGTTTGATGAGCGCTGGCAGTTGCTCGAGCGTGAAACCCAGGCGGTGCATGCCGGTGTCTACCTTGATGTGTACGGGGAAGTTGCGCACTCCCAGCCGCTGTCCTTCGCGGATGAGCGCGCGGCATTCCTCGAGACAGTACAACTCGGGCTCCAGATGGTTACCAAACAGCGCCTTGTAGTTGGCGCCGCTGGGATTGAGCACGATGATAGGCATGGTGATGTCGCTCTTGCGCAACGCCAGACCCTCGTCGAGCACTGCCACAGCCAGATAGCTGGCGCCGGCGTCCTGCAAGGTCTTCGCTACCTCAAACGACCCTGTGCCGTAGCCGCTGGCCTTCACCATCGCAACGGTCTGGGTAGTTGGCTTCAGACGCGAGTGGAAGAACTTGAAATTGTGGGCCAAGGCGTTGAGGTCGATTTCCTCCACGGTTTCGTGACGCCGAAGTTCCATCTGGTCGACAAACTGGTCGAACTCAAATTCCGGCGCGCCTTTAATCAGTACCAACTCGTGCTCGAAGTCGCCCGGCGAGATGCCTTCGAGTAACTCGGTGGTCGAGGCGAAGAAACGCGTGTCGAAGCCGGCGAAATAACGGCCGTAACGGCACATGTCGGGGCCTACGCCCACGAATCGCGATACGCCTTTGATTTTGAGCAGTTCGCTCACGCGGATATACAGCTCGTCGCCCGACATGCCGTCGTTCTGCAGGTCGCTCAAAACCACAGCCACCGGCTGGCGGGCTGTGCGCAGGCGCAATGTGAAGTCGAGAGCCGGGGTGAGCGAGTTGTAGTCGCTGGTATAGCCGTCAACCACAAGAGTGCTGCTGTTCACGCCCTTGAGCACGTTCAGGCGGGTCCCCACCGGGGTCAGGCGACGCATGCGATCGGCAATGGCGTCGGCGGGAATGCCCAGCAGAAGCATTACGGCCAGAGCGTTCATGGCGTTCTCAAGACAGGACGATGTCGATACCGGCAGCGACAGGGTGTGACGCTGGCCGTGGTAACTGTATGTGAGGTCGCTGCCGTGTTCTGTTTTCGTCACATCGAGCAGCGTGATGGCGGCCTTTCCCTCGTGTCGCGACCACGCCATCTCGTCGGCCACTTGTGCCTCGAGCAGCGGCGCTATGGTTTGAGTCACCAGTGTGTCGTCGGCGGGATAGACCACGGTCTCGCAGGTGTTGAGGATTTTCGCCTTCTCGGTCGCTTTCTGCTCCATCGACTCGAAGCCGTCGTTATGCTCCGAACCAATGTTGGTGATAACGCCGATGGTGGGGCGTATCATGTCCTGCAGATTGTCCATCTCGCCGGTGGTCGAAATGCCGGCTTCGATGATGGCGAGCGTGGTCGAGGAGTTGATTTCCCACAGCGAGAGTGGCACTCCTATCTGCGAGTTGTAGCTGCGCGGCGACCTCACGATGGTGTAATCGTCGCTCAGCAAGGTGTTCAGCCATTCCTTGAGCGTGGTTTTTCCGCGGCTGCCGGTGATGGCGATCACGGGGATGTCGAAGCGGCGGCGGTGGTGACGGGCAAGCGACTGCAACGCGTCGGGCGTCGACTCGCACACCAGAAAATTGGCCTCCGGCATGGCGCTGGTCATCAGCGTGTCGATGTGGTCGACAACAAAGCTGCGAACACCTCGGTTATACAAACCGGGAATGTAGTGATGGCCATCGTCGTTACGCGTGTGGATAGCGAAAAACAGCGTCGTCGACGGCTCGTCGAGCGAACGAGAATCGATGAGCAGATGCTCCACCACTGCCATGGGACTGCCCAAGTAGCTGTCCTCGCCGCCAATGATGCTAGCTATGTCGGTAATACCGTATTTCATATCAGTTTCTTTAATTTCATAATGTTTCAACCTGCAAAATTACAAAAAAAATAAAAACCGTACAGCGAATTGCGCGAAATTTGGTCAATTAATCGAATCTTGCACCAAAAACCACACCACAATCCAGTGACCTGTCGCACAATCCAAACAAATAAAAAATGAAAAAACGAATACGTGGGGACGGTTCTGCCGTATTCGTTTTTGGCGACAAGATTGCGCTGTTGATCGGTGCTGGCTGGCGAAAACGAATACGCGGGGACGGTTCTGCCGTATTCGTTTTTGCTATTAGACACACACTTTTTGTTCGAATTGAAAGGGCAAAAAAAACGACACCAGGCCGATGACGGCTTGGTGTCGCTGTGGGTGCTACCTGATTCGAACAGGTGACCTCCTCCCTGTCAAGGAGGCGCTCTAAACCAGCTGAGCTAAGTACCCATTTCCTCTAAAGGCGCTGCAAAGGTAAGGCAAATTTTTCAACCAGCCAAATTTTCCAGCATTTTTTTCAAAATGCATTGTATTTGTTGCGTTCTTAAAAATCTACGCCTACTACAGCATCTCGGTTACACGAGCCATCGATGCATAGTCGGTCTGGTCGATGTGGCACGGTGTCACGCTCACCCATCCGCGGTCGAGCCAGTAGAGGTCGTTGGTGTCGTCGTCGGGGTCGTATACGTCGTAGAACCCCGTCATCCAGTAATACTTGCCGCCGAATGGATGCTCACGCGACTGGAACTCCTCGCGCCAGCGGCCTGGAGCCGACTTCGTGACCTTGTAGCCTTTGAACGGCCCTTTTGAAGCCGGCGGCACGTTGACATTGAGAAATACTCCTTCGGGCAGCCCGTGAAGCAGCACGCGTTCCACGATGTGCCTCACAACGGGCTCGCACACCTCGATGGGAATGTCGTGGCCGAATTCGCCGTAAGAGAACGCCACGGTGCGAGAACCGTGGATAAGTCCCTCGAATGCGGCGCCTACCGTGCCGCTGTACAGCGAGCTGATCCCGGTGTTGTAGCCGTGGTTTATACCGGTAAGCGTCAAGTCGGGGTCTCGACCGTCGAGCAGTTGCGAGAGTGCCAGCTTGGCGCAGTCGGCCGGCGTACCGTCGATAATCCAACGCGTGAGCCGCTCGCTTTTCTCAACCAGCTTGGGGCGCAACGGCCTGTCGAGGGTGATGGCGCTGGCTTTGCCGCTCTGTGCGGTGGCGGGCGCCGCCACCACGACGTCACCGTAGTCGAGGGCTACACGCGTTAGCAGTTCGATACCTGGCGCATCGTAACCGTCATCGTTGGTAATCAGTATCAGAGGCCGCTTGTCACTCATTTCTCGCATCCGCAGTCGCAGTGTCCGCCTTTATGGTCGTGGTCACAGTCGCAATTGTCGTGGTCGCAGTGATCGTGGTCACAGTGGTCATGGTCGCAGTGGTCGTGGTCGCAACCGCAGCCGCAGTGGTGCTTGGGCGGTTCCAGCTCCTCGGGGGTGGCGTCGCGCACGGTGAGCACTTCGCCGCGGTACCCTACGGTCTCGCCGGCCAGCTGATGGTTGAAATCGAGTGTCACTTTCTCGTCGGTGACTTTCTCAACCAAGCCGTCGATGCGGAAGCCGTCAGCCGTCATCATAGGAATCATAGCGCCGACAAACACGCGCTCCTCGTCGAACTCGCCGTCGACAACGAACACCGAGCGGTCAACCTCGTGAATCATCTGCGGGTCGCGTTCGCCGAATGCCTGGTCGGGGGTGAGCGTCAGCTCAAATTTATCGCCGGCCTCCAGGCTCGAGATGGCCTGAGTGAAGCCCTCGAGCATGCCCTGCTCCAGACCGAACACGAAATGGTCGGGGTGCTTTTTGTCGAATTTATAAACTTGAGCTTCTCTTTCGCCCTCAACGATGAAGACTTCGTAAGCGAGCTCTACATACTTTCCGAATTTGATTTTTTCTGCCATTTGAATTCTTTGTTTTGCTGAATTATTGCGCAAAAGTACACATTTTTCTTTAATATCTCGATATTTCTTATTAAATTTGTTGCCTGTAACGAGCTAAAGTGTGACAAATGACGAATTACGACCATAATATACAACAACTTAATTTCGACGATGTTAAGAGTGTAGAGGCTCCCGTGAAATATATGGACGACGAACTGGCTTTCGCCGACGATATCAGAACCATACAGTCGCTTCACAATGTGTTCCGCGTGAATTTCTTCGCGCTTGTGTTCTGCCTCGAGGGGCATCTCACACTGAAAATCAACGGACGGCAATACTCTCTCGAAGCAAACGACGGAATGTTTGTCGACGCACAAAGTGTGGTGAGCGACATCGAGCACGACAGCGATTTCCGATGCAAGGTGATAGCGTTGGCCGACGGTGTGGGGCTATCGTTCCTCAGCAAAAGCGTCTACGAGACCGTACTCACCGTCAAAGACGATGCTGTGGTGCACTTCAGCGACGAACATCTCCAGCTTTTCGCCCAATATTATTACCTTGCAATTTTCAAGGCCGAACATCGGGAAATAGCCTTCAACAACAATTCGGTGAAGCACTTGCTGCAGGCTTTTGTGCTCGACCTGATTGCGGTGGTCAACAAGTTGCAAGGACGCGACGAAGCCACGGTGATGCGGCAAGGCGACAAAGTGTTCCGCCAGTTTATTCTCATGCTCGCTCATAACGGCGAAAACCTCAGAAGCGTGAGCGAATTCGCCGACCGACTTTGCGTCTCGCCTAAGTACCTCTCGAGCGTGTGTGTCCAGCACACCTCGAAGACGGCGCGGGAACTCATCGCACAGAGTGTGGTGAGCGAAATAAAGCGGCAATTGCTCTACAGCGACCGCTCGGTAAAGGAAATCGCGGCACTTATGGGCTTCGACAACCTCTCGTTCTTCGGCAAATATGTGAAAAAACACTTGGGCGTGTCGCCCAACGCCTTCCGCAAGCTAAACAACTACGGCAGGTAAAGGTATCAAAACTTTTATTAAAAAATGTAAAATATGGGCGGCATTTGTGAAAAAATGTTGCTTTGTTTCTCGCTACGTTAAATTTGGGCGTTTTTCGCGCTATGGAAGGGTTAGGTTGCCGTTTTCGCCGTAACTTTGCACCGCAAATAGCCCTTTATTGGGGTAATTATGAACAAAATTACAGTTAAGAAAATGAAACGACAACTCTCTTTATTGGCTCTCGTGGCGGCCGCCGCGCTTGGCGCAAACGCCGGAGGTCTTCTTCACAACACCAATCAGCACATCGACTTCGTGCGCATGATGGCGCGCGGAGCGAGCAACGAAATTGACGCTGTATACACCAATCCCGCAGGTCTGGCTTTTATGGACCACGACGGATGGTCGCTCTCACTCAACATTCAGAGCGCTTACCAGAAGCGTAATGTCGACGCAATGGTGAAGACGCCCACCGGATTGGGCCTGTTCGAAAACGATACCTACAAACGCTTCTATGAAGGCAAGGCTGTGGCTCCCGTGATTCCGTCGGTTTATGCAGCTTATAAGACCCCGAAATGGGTGATTTCCGGTTTCATCGGCATCACCGGCGGCGGTGGCAAGTGTACCTTCAACGACGGTCTGCCCCTGTTCGACGTCGCTGTGATGGCCGGTCTTTATCAGGGCTCAGCCGACCTGGCGCCGCTCTTGGGTGGCCCGATTGGCCCGTCGAACTACAACATCGATGGTTACATGCGCGGACAGCAGTATATCTACGGCGGACAGGTTGGTTTCACCTATAAGTTCACCGACTTCCTCTCGGCTTATGTGGGCGGACGTGCAAACTTCTTAACCGGAAACTATAAGGGACATGTCAACGCCACCGCAAAGAAGGATTACGCGGCAAAGATGCTCGGTGTGGCTTCGGCTATTGGCGGCACTAACCCCGCGGTGGCACAGCTGCTCACCTCTATGGCTGGCGAGAACGGCCTCGCACACATCGCCATCGACTGCGACCAGACCGGCTGGGGGTTCACTCCCATCCTGGGCGTCGACTTCAAGTGGAAAGGTCTCACCGTAGCGGCCAAGTATGAGTTCAAAACAAAACTCAATATCGAGAACGACACCAAAACCCTCGAGGCTCCCGGTGCATTCGAGAAGTCGCTCGAACCATACAAGCACGGTGTGAACACTCCCAACGACCTGCCCAGTGTGCTCTATGTGGCAGCTGGTTACGAGTTCATTCCCGAGACACTGCGCGGCACTCTCGAGTACCACCACTACGGCGACAAGCACGCCGGAATGTCAGGCGACAAGCAGAAGACGCTCAAGCACGGCACTCACGAGTATCTCGCCGGTGTCGAGTGGGACATCAACAAAAGGTTTACCGTTAGCTGCGGCGCGCAAATCACCGACTACGGTCTGAGCGATGAGTACCAGAGCAACACCTCGTTCGCATGCGACAGCTACTCGATTGGATTCGGCGGCGCTGTCAACATCACCCCGAAGCTCAAACTCAACGTGGGTTACTTCTGGACTTCCTACAAAGACTACAAGAAGGACATGCCCAAAGGATACAACGGCATCTCAGCCATGCTCCCCGGCACCGACACTTACAGCCGCTCAAACAAGGTGTTCGGTATGGGTATCGATTTCAAATTCTAAAGGCATTAAGGGTTAAACACAAAGGCGTCCCGCGGACCAACCGCGGGACGCTTTTGTTAGTTTGAGGGCTGTTACGCCCCGTCGGGGTTATTTACGCAGTTTCATTGTGGCGGTGGTGCCGTCGAGGTAGTTGATCACCACGATGTTGATGCCGTCGAAGGGCTTGTCGCTCACCAGTCCGCTTACACTAACGTACTTCACACCTGCGACGTTCTTGTCGTTGGCGATGCGCTCGATGGCGGTGGGGAATGCTTTCGCCAGCACGACGTTGCCGGCCGAGGCCTCAGGCACTGTCTGCTCCACATAGCCATCCTTCGCGAAGGTGAGGTTGTACTCTTCGTTGGCGGGCACGTCGAGGCTGTAGGCGCCGTTGGCGTCGGTAGTCGTGGTGAGGGTCTCGTTCTCTTTCAGACGGATACCGTCGGCATTGGGAACGACGACCGGCACAGCGGTTACGGTCACGCCCTCGAGCGGCAGGTCATCGCTGTCTTTCACTACGCCGCTGATGGTCCGCAGCTCGGGCACAAATTCGCCTTCAATCGTCAGCTTTGCGTTCTCGGGGTCGTAGGAGAAGCTGAATGTGCCGGCCTTCTCGAAATAAAGGTCATCGCCGGGGGTCTCCATCGAAATTTCGACACCGAGCAAGTCAGGACTCACAAGGAAGTCGCCATCGCTCACGGCGCCAACCCACGTGTCGCCGCTCAAGCTCTTGTTAACAATCAGCTTGAACTTGAAGCCGGCTGCAATCTCGGTTTCACCTACTTCGTAGAGGTCATTCTGGGCGTTAAGTACAAACTGAGCCACGGTGCCCCATTCGGCATCGGGTTCAGCGCCAACGAGGGAGATGCTCAGAATTTCGTCGACGGGGAAGCCGGTGACGGTGAGCACGTCATTCTCGATGGTGAAAGTGTACTCTGCCTCGTTCTCAAGATTCATATTGCCGCCTTCGTCGCCGGCTACGCTGATGGTATTGTCCTCGGCGGTAAGGGTCTTTTCGCCGCCGAGCCAACTGCCGTATTCGTCAACAATCTTGAACGCACCGCTGACGGTCTCGGTGATTGAGAACACACCGTCGCTCACCTCGGTGAACGGGTTGGCCGTCAAGCTCCAGTCGTTGAAGTCACCCACGAGATAGTAAGCCTTGTCGGGGATGACGGGGGTAGTGGGGAATCCGGTGACGGTGAGCACGTCGTTCTCGATGGTTAGGGTGTATTCAGACTCAGCTTCAAGTTTCATGTTGCCGCCTTCGTCGCTGGCCACGCTGATGGTGTTGTCCTCGGCGGTGAGTGTTTTGCTGCCGCCGAGCCAGCTACCGTTCTCATCAACAATCTTGAACTCTCCGTTGAAGGTCTCGGTGATTGAGAACACGCCGTCGCTCACTTTGGTGAAAGGATGCGACGAAGTATTCCAGGTGTTGAAGTTACCTACGAGGTAGTAAGCCTTGTCGGGGATGACGGGGGTAGTGGGGAAGCCGGTGATGGTGAGCACGTTATTCTCGATGGTGAAAGTGTACTCCGATTCCTCAGCAAGATAGTTATTGTCACCTGCACCAAGAGTTGCGGTGTTGTCCTCGGCAGTGAAGGTCTTACCATTGCCGTACCAGTTGCCTTTCTCGTCCTTGATTTTGAACTGACCGCTCATAACCGTCGTCAATGTGAATACTCCGTTGTTGTTGACAAACTTGTAATCATCGTTCTCGCTCCAACCGGGTACTTCGCCCACAAGATAGTAGGCGGGTTCGACGCTAACGGGATCGGCTACGGTAACTTTTAACTGGTGGGTCGACTGGTTATACTCAAATGTATAGTTGCCGGCCACATCGGTCTTCCACGAATTATCACCACCGGTACTGGTGTTTTCCCAGTCGCCTGTAGGAACTGCACCGTTGCTTGAAGGACGACGCACGTTGCTCCAATCCTGATTGCCGTCAAGAATGGCGAAATATACACCAGCGCTGACATTTTCAACACTCAAGGTATAAATACCATCTACCAGAGTCATCGCTTTTCCGCCGCTTAACGACCATCCGCCAAACGGATCATTGCCAATAATGGCCACATCGGCACTGGATTGAAAACCCAGCATTGCCAGAAGTGCCGCAAAAAATAATGAGTAAAGTTTCTTCATACTTTGTTAGGTGTTTTTTGTTAATAATAAAGTTGATAAGTCGCTACAAAAAAATAATAAGTTTTTTGTCTTTTCGAGCAACAAATATATAATACGGCGGCCAAAACTGCAAATATTTTCAATAAAAACCGCATAAAATATGTAAAACTATCATTATTGGTTTATTGTTTCTTGTCGAGACCCTCGACGGTTAAGGAAAAAAGCACTGCAAAGCGAGACAAGACTGCCTCGCCGATGAAGAGCATCGGTGTTTTTTGATTGAAATTTTCACGAAAATTTTGGTGATTTACAAAAAAGTGTTAACTTTGCCCGATATTAATAATGAAAAACAACAAATATCTATAAAAAAACTATTGCGCGTATGTTTAAAAAACTCAATTTCATCGCATTGTTTCTGGCGCTGTCAACGGTGCTGGGGATGAATGCGCAGGTGACGACGTCGAGCATGACCGGCCTCGTGACCGATAACAACGAGACGCTCGTGGGTGCCACGGTGCAAGCCGTCCACACCCCATCGGGCACTAAGTACAACGCCGTGTCGAACATCGACGGACGATACACCATCCAGGGTATGCGTACCGGAGGACCGTACACCGTCACCGTTACCTATGTGGGTTACGACGAGAAAACCATCGACAAGGTGTATCTCCAATTGGGTCAACCATTTGAACTCAACGTGAACATGAAGCAGAGCTCGCTTGCGCTTAACGATGTCGTGGTCGTGGGTACGGCTACCCAGCAGCACGCCGG
>JBGUHM010000142.1:0-20180 GCA_045112115.1 Sodaliphilus sp.
ACGTAGTCCTTCATCATGCGCGACATGGTATAGTTCGGTGCAATTTTGGTGATGGAGTTCTTGATGTACTGAATCCACTCGGGAGAATAGCCCTTCGAGTTCTTGGCGAAATAGAGGGGTATGATTTCGTTCTCGAGCATCGAGTAGATGGTAGCGGCATCGAGTCGGTCCTGTTGACTCTGGTCGGTGTAGGTGCGCTTCGATGTGAGTGCCCAACCGGCGCCCTCGCGGTAACCTTCGTACCACCATCCGTCAAGCACCGAGAAGTTCAACAGACCGTTCATCTCGGCCTTCTCGCCCGATGTGCCGGAAGCCTCGAGCGGGCGGGTGGGAGTGTTGAGCCAGATATCCACGCCGGTGATGAGTCGCTTCGAAACTGCCATGTCGTAGTTCTCGAGGAAGATAATCTTGCCGAGGAACTGCGGCATCTTTGAGATCTCAACGATGCGGCGGATGAGGTCCTTACCTGCGCCATCGGCCGGGTGAGCCTTGCCGGCGAAGATGAACTGCACGGGGAACTGCTCGTTGTTGACGATGCGCGAGAGGCGGTCAAGGTCGGTGAACAGCAGGTGAGCGCGCTTGTAGGTGGCGAAGCGGCGTGCGAAACCGATGAGCAGTGCGTTGGGGTTGATTTTGTCGATAATCGACATGATGCGCGAGGGGTCACCCTGGTTCTTGAGCCAGGTCTCGCGGAAGTCGCGGCGCACGAAGTTGATGAACTTGTTCTTGAGCGTCATGCGCAAGTCCCAAATCTGCTTGTCAGGCACGTTCTGTATCGGCGCCCAAGTGGCCTCGTCGTGCTGGTTCTCGAAGAACTTGTCGCCGAGCACCTTGCTGTAATACTCTTTCCATTCGCTGGCGGCCCAGGTGGGCATGTGAACACCGTTGGTGACATAACCTACGTGGCTTTCCTCGGGAGCATATCCCTTCCATACACCCTGGAACATCTTCTTCGACACTTCGCCGTGGAGCCAACTCACGCCGTTGCTCTCTTGGGTGGTGTTCAGTGCGAACACGCTCATCGAGAATTTCTCGGGTGTGTCGGGATTCTCGCGGCCCATGTTCATCAGGTCGGCCCATGAGATACCGAGTTTTGCGGGGAATTCACCCATGTATTTGCCGAAGAGGCCTTCGTCGAAGTAGTCGTGTCCGGCGGGAACAGGGGTGTGGACGGTGTAGAGCGAAGAAGCGCGAACCACCTCGAGAGCCTCGTTGAATGTCAGGCCTTCGTCCTGCACGTAGTCGACGAGTCGCTGCAGGTTCAGCAGCGCTGCGTGTCCTTCGTTGCAGTGATAAATCTGCGTCTTGATGCCGAGTTTCTTGAGCATGAGCATACCGCCGATGCCGAGCAGATACTCTTGCTTGATGCGGTTTTCCCAGTCACCACCGTAGAGTTGGTGGGTGATGGAACGGTCGTGTTCGCTGTTCATGTCAATATCGGTATCGAGCAGATAGAGTTTCATGCGTCCCACGTTCACCTTCCATATGTTGGAGTAAACCACGTGGCCGGGGTAGGGCACTTCCACCACCATCTGGTGGCCGTTGTTGTCGAGCACCGGCTCGATGGGCAACTCGTGGAAGTTCTGCGGCTCGTAGTTGGCGATTTGCTCGCCGGTCATCGAGAGCGACTGAGTGAAATATCCATAGCGATAAAGGAAGCCTACAGCCACCATGTTGATGCGGCGGTCGCTGGCCTCTTTGATATAGTCGCCGGCGAGGATTCCGAGGCCGCCTGAGTAGATTTTAAGTGCGTTGCACAGTCCGTATTCCATGCTGAAATATGCCACCGAAGGAATATCGTTGCGCATGGGTTGCTTCATATAGGCTTTGAACTTGTCATAGACTACATTGATGCGTGACATCATCACCTCGTCTTTAGTGATTTCATCAAGGCGGTCGGCGCTGATGCGTTGCAGGAGCTTCACGGGGTTCTCACCGGTAGCTCTCCATATGTCTCGATCCAAGTCGTGGAAAATGGCTTTCGCCTCGCTGTTCCATACCCACCACAAGTTTTTCGACATTTCGTCGAGTTTTTTCAGTTTGTTGGGCATTTGGCTCTTGACTGTTACATTTCTCCAAACGGGAGAGTTAGTGTTGCTAACTTTAATCTTCATGTTCTGAAAGTTGATATTATAATGTGTTGATATTTCTTATTTGCTGTTATGTCGTGCGAGCGCTTGACGGTAAGCGCCGATATAAGCGTCGATGAAGTTGTCCCACGAGGCTGAGTGCGCTACTTTCTGGGCCACCTTGCCCAAGCCGCGCAGCACCTTCGGCGGCATTTCCAGAGCGTTTTTAACGCTCATCACCATCTCTTGCAGTGCATGGTTGTAGTTGGAGTCGGTGCGGTGGATGACTCTCACGCCGCAGTTCTCCACATTGTTGCCGAAACCGCTCAGAATCCACTGCCCGAAACCGGCGAGATCGGTGGTGACGGTGGGCACCGCAAATGCCGCGCTTTCCATCGGAGTGTATCCCCAGGGCTCGTAATATGAGCCGAAAAGGGTGAGGTCGAGTCCGGCAAGCAGGTCGTAATAACTCATATTGAAGATGCCGTCGTCACCGTTGAGATAGGACGGCACATAGATTACCTTCACGGCGTCGTCAACATTGTTGGCGAAGCCTATTGCGCCCATACGCGTATAGATGGCGTCGCCCTCGGGGTTGTTGACGGTGTGAGTGATTACTGGGTTGAACAATCCCACAGCTTTATCGTGACTCATGGCGTCGCGCAGGTCGTGGCGTGCCTCCTTTACCCATCCAGGCACGAGGATGAACGCTACAAGTTTGCGCTGTCCGGCGCTGCGCTTGGTGCGCAGTACATTCATCGTGTCGAGAAACAGGTCGAGACCTTTGTTGCGGAATTCGCATCGTCCCGAGGTGCCGATGAGCAGTGCGGTGTCGTCGAGGGCGCTGTCGCCGGTGAGTGCGCGCGCTGCAGCGAGCAGGACTTTGCGCGCCTTGCGACGTGTGGCCGTATACTTGGGGCCTTTGGGCACGAAGTCGGACTCAAAGGCATTAGGCGTGACGATAGGACGGCGCTCGAGCAGTTGCTGGCATTCACGGGCCGTGACCTCGCTTACAGTGGTGAATGCGTCGGCTTCGTGTGCTGTGGCTTTCTCGAGCGAATGTTTCGACTGCATGTTGAGTTCGTCAGCCATTTGGTCTCCGTGGTAGCCGCTCATGTAGTCGTACAGTGGCTTGCCGTTGCCGCATATGCTGCGCCCGATGCTGGTGGCATGGGTGGTGAATACTGTGGCCACCTGCGGCAGTCGCGATTTCAGGTATAGCAGTCCCATGCCGGTGGTCCACTCGTTGAAGTGGGCCACTATGCGCCCTTTGGCCCAGCCGTAAGTAACGAGGCTTTCAATCACCAATGCGGAGGAGTAGGCAAACATACACGATTCGTCGTAGTCGCCATAGGCGTGTAGCGAGTCAACACTGTAGCGGCGCCACATTTCGCCGTAAAGCTCATTCTTGTAGACATACAGAGTGTTGAAGCGCACGAGCACTACCAACGGCTCGCCGGGAACACGCCATCGGCCGGTGCGCACAGTCATGCCCGGAGGAAACTTTGCTTGTGAGGCCCATTGGCTCAACGGAGTTTCTGTCTCTTCGAAAAACGGCGAGGGGTCATCATCGCTCCAGATGTCAGGGCCGATGAAAACCACCCGGTCAGTATACTTCTTCTGTAAGGTTCTGGCTTTGGTCGACAGCACAGCATAGATGCCGCCAACGCGATTACAAACCTCCCAGCTTGTCTCAAATAAATAATCAACCATCTCGGTGTCCTCTTTGTTTGCGTTTTGAGGAATATTTAGTATAAATCTCTTTTAAAAACGCCGCAAAATTACAAAAAAATCTGCAAATGACATTATTATATATGGAACATTTATTTAAATATGTGTGCAAACCATTAACTTAATCACTATATTACAGTACCAGAAGTATAGAATCACCATTTTCGAGAAGAGCCAATAACCATAAGCCTGTTTGCTGTTGAGGATGCCTCAAATTGCAAAAGACGGATTAAGAGTTTATTGAAACACCAGATTAATGGCATTGCTATAGCTTCTATCCCCGCCACTGCTTTATTTTGTAACCATGAACTGTATCAACGAACACATCATCCATCTACCATGTTACATTCCAAGCACAATGTATTACATCCCACATCTTCCGTCCTACATATTCCATGCGCGCAGCGCCCAAACATAGTCACAAACATAGTCACAAACATAGTCACAGACATAGTCACAAAACCAGTGTCCCATGTATTACATCCTCCATCTTCCATGTTACATTTTACATGCGCGCAGCGCCCAAACATAGTCACGACAAGTGTCCCAACATAGTCCCAAACATAGTCGCGAACATAGTCACAAACCTAGTCACGAACATCACAAAAAACAGTGTCCCATGTGTTACATCCCACATCTTCCATCCTCCATCTTCCATGCGCGCAGCGCTCACGCATAGTCACAACAAGTGTCCCAACCAGAATCCCATGCACATCTTCCATTTTACATGTTACATTTTCCATGCGCGCAGCGCCCCAACATAATCACAAACCCAGTGTCCCATGTATTACATCATCCATCTTCCATCCTCCATATTACATTCCATGCTAACCCTCGACCATTATCCCAGCGATTAATTGTGTGTGTTTACAAATAAAAATTCAAAATATTTTGGATTTTCATTTGTAAATCGGAAAAGTTTTTGTAACTTTGACGGTCAAAAATGCAGTAAAAGATGGCAACTAACTCACAGACATATGATTACAACGTCGACACCTCGGGCATAAAAGCTCGCGAGGAGAAAAAAAGACGTGAGAAAGAACGCAAGGCTCAGGAGGCTTCAAACCTCTCGGTATGGCAGCGAATAACTCTGTTTTTTAACAACGGCCGTACTAAATTTGTAGCGGGTGTAGCTCTGATGCTACTTGGCGTATATTTTCTGATTACATTCCTATCGTTTATGCTTAGCTCTGGCGGCGTAGACCAAAACAGGGTTTTGCAGCACGGCCCAATTGAAAATGCACGTCAGGCAGAGGCTGTGACCAACGCCGGTGGCTCTATAGGTGCCCAAACGGCGCAGTTTTTCATTGCCGACGGTGTGGGTGTTGCCGCTTTTATTTTGGTTATTTGGTGTTGCACGATAGGTTATCGTCTCACGCGCGGCAAGAAGACCTACTTCTACGGCTACTCATTAGTGACAATTTTCTCTTTATTTGCCGCTTCGATGCTCATCGGTGTGTTCACCTACGGCATAAAGACCGGCTTGATGTATCATCTTGGCGGTAGTTTCGGCTTTTGGGCCAATGACTGGCTCAACGGTCTGATTGGAATGTACGGCATGCTTGCTGTCAACCTCATTATCGCTCTGACATGGGCCATGCTGTGCTACAAGACTCTGAACAAGATTTATCAGAGTGTAAAGAAATATCGCCGCAATCGCCGCGCCGCAACCGCCGACGGTGAAAAAGAACCCTTGGGCAACGGTATGGGCGCATGGCTTGGTGGGTCGAAGAACAGCAAAGCCACGTCAGAAACCGCTGAAGATACTGCCGCCGAAGCTGAGAAAAAGGATAATAAGGCTGCTCGGATAGCTGCGTTGCTCAACAGTCGGCCAAAAATAAAGAAGAATGGCGGCGCCAAGAACGAAGAGCGCCAAGTTAAGGGCTCTGATGGGGTGAACATGACTATAAAGCGCGGTAATATCGAGACTGCCGACCGTGTGACCAATCCTCATGACCCTACCGGTGAATATATGCATTATAGGTTTCCGACGCTCGACCTGCTGCCTGATATACAAGTAAAGCGTGAAAGTGTCGACATCGAGGAGCAGGAAGCCAACAAGCAACGCATTACCGAGACCTTGAACAACTACGGAATCCGCATTAAGCACATAACGGTTCAAGTCGGTCCGACAGTGACGTTGTTTGAGATAATACCCGAAGACGGTGTGCGCATCTCTAAGATACGCAATCTGGGCGACGACATAGCACTCAGTCTGGCGGCCTTGGGAATCCGAATCATCGCGCCAATGCCCGGCCGTGGCACAATAGGCATCGAGGTTCCCAACCGCGAGCCGCAGGTGGTGCCGATGCGTTCGGTGCTGGCTTCGAAGGCATTCCAGGAAACGAAATACAAGTTGCCAATGGTGCTAGGATGCACTGTAGCCAATGAGGTATATGTGGCAGACTTGACGAAGATGCCCCACCTGTTGGTCGCCGGTGCAACCGGTCAAGGTAAGTCGGTGGGCTTGAATGCTATTATCACCTCATTGCTATATAAGAAAGGCCCGTCTGAACTTAAGATTGTGCTTATCGACCCAAAGAAAGTCGAGTTCAGTGTATATGCTGATATCGAGAAATATTTCTTGGCAAAAGCGCCTGGAGAGGATAAGGCTATCATCACTGATGTGGAAAAGGTAAAGCAAACCTTAAACTCACTTGTTCAGGAGATGGAGAATCGTTATGTCCTGCTTGAGAAAGTAAAGGCTCGCAAGCTTGAGGAGTATAACGAGAAGTGGAAAAACGGATTGCGTCATGAGATGGACGATAACGGGAAGCCGTATGAGTTCATGCCTTATATAGTGGTTATAATCGATGAGTTCAGCGACTTGATTATGACGGCAGGCAAGGAGGTTGAGACGCCAATTGTGCGCATCGCCCAGAAGGCTCGTGCCGTAGGTATCCATCTGATAATTGCTACCCAGCGTCCGCAAGTGAAGGTGATTACCGGCCTTATCAAGGCCAATGTGCCGGGACGTGTGGCGTTCAAGGTGGCTCAAATGCAAGACTCGCGCATCATTCTCGACCGTCCGGGCGCCGAGCAACTTATTGGTCGCGGCGACATGTTATTCCAGGCTAATGGCGAGTTAACCCGTCTGCAGTGTCCGTTGGTCGATACGCCTGAGGTGGAGAAGATTTGTGGATTTATCAAAGAACAGGAGGACGCCGACCGTGACGTGAACCACGAGCAGCCGTTTGTGCTGCCGGAATATGTGGGCGAGCAGTCCGACTTCGGCGACGGCGATTTTGCCGGGGCCAGCGCCGGCGACCGTGATCCGCTGTTCGCCGAGGTGGCGCAGTGGGTGGTGCAGAGCGACATGGCGTCGACATCGGCCATTCAGCGCCGCTATCAGATAGGCTACAACCGTGCTGGTCGCTTGATGGATCAGATGGAGGCGGCAGGCATCGTTGGCGAGCCGCAAGGCAGTAAGCCTCGCAAGGTGAAGGTCGACTCAATGACTCTGGACGCAATGCTGGGCATTACAAAATAGGCTGAAATGATTGAGATAGAGGTAGATAAACGTATAAAGGCTGCTTGTCCGCAGCTTCAACTCGGGCTAATAAGTGCCGAGGTAGTCAATTCCGATACCTGCGATGAATTGTGGGCCGAAATTGAGTCGGCTGCTGCCGATATCACCGCACGCTATCAATTGCTGGAAATCAATCAGCGTCCGGCAATTGCGGCTACCCGTCGCCTATACCGGTCGTTTGGAAAAGACCCGGGCCGATACCGGGTGGCCAGCGAGGCGCTGTGTCGTCGTGTGATTCGCGGTCTTGGGCTATACCGTCTTACTACTCTCATCGATGTGGTCAACCTGGTGTCGATGGCCAGCGGATATCCCATCAGCGGTTTGGACGCTGACCGTCTCGAAGGCGGTAGGCTGACGTTAGGAGTAGGGGAGAAGGACGAGCGCTATGAGGGTATTGGGCGTGGGCCGCTTAATATTGAAGGCATGCCCGTTTACCGTGACGCCATTGGCGGCGTGGCCACTCCTACGAGCGATGAGGAGCGCACGAAGTTCACGCCCGACACGCGACATGTGCAGATCAACATCAACGCTTTCGGGCCGGAACTGCCGCTTGACGAGACCGTGGCATGGATGGTGTCGCTGCTTGAGAAATATGCCTCGGCACATAATATTGAGACGCAAATTTTGGATTTCAGGATATAAGGAAATGAAGGTATTAACGATTTTAGAGGACAATATCAATCAGCGACATATCGACGAGATAGTTCGCACGCTCGAGGACGGCGGACTGGTGATTTATCCCACCGACACGGTGTATGCCCTCGGCTGCGACGCATTGAACAATCCCGCCATCGAACGTATCTGCACCATCAAGGCGATGAAGTCGGCGAAAACCAACCTGTCGATAATTTGTGATTCTTTGTCGCAAGTCACCGAATACGCTAAAGTGGACAATCGGCGATTCAAGGTGATGAAAAACAACCTGCCGGGACCGTTCACATTTATTCTGCCGGCACTCTCGCGGTTGCCGAAGGCGTTTAAGGGCCGTCGCACCGTGGGAATCCGCATTCCCGACAACAAGATAGCACGCGCCATCGTCGAGACCCTCGGACGACCGATTCTTACTACCTCGGTGCCTGGACAGGACGACGACTACCGCTGTGAGCCGGAGCTGATCGCCGAGGCCCTCGGCTCGGTCGTAGACATCGTGATTGACAGCGGCCGCGGCCGTCTCGACCCCTCAACAGTCGTAGACCTCACCTCCGACGACTTCGAAATCGTCCGCGAAGGCAAAGGCGTTCTCCAGTAACAACGAATTACGCTAATTAAAGCGAATTATACGAATTCATAGCCTGCCCTTGGGCTGGCGTCCAACGAATACAACAAAGAACAAGCCGGCCACTCATTGGGCCGGCTTGTTTGTCTGTCCGTGTGACATGTCCCCGTAATGCGAGACGCAGTCGCGTATCAATTCCCCAAAATGAGCTTGTACAGCGCACTAACATCGCCCGTGTTCACCGAGCCGTCGCCGTTGAGGTCGTATAGCCCGTCGGTGTTGCCGTTGAGCACCGCGCGGTACAGTGCGCTCACGTCGCCCGTGTTCACCGAACCGTCGTCGTTGAGGTCGCCCGTCGGGCCAAGCAGGTGGATCGAGCGATCCTCGCCATAGGTCATCGTGCCCGAGGCGCTCTTCACGTAGGCGCAGTAGAGGTAGGTGGCACCAGGCTTCAGGCCCGTGAGTGTGGCTGTCATGCGCTGTCCGCTGGCCGTGACCTTCTGTGCACCTGAGGCGGGAGCGGCCAATCGTCCCGGCACGTGGCTCGCGCCGCTGCTCGGCCAATACATGAAGCCCTGTTCGGCGATGGTCTCGCTGCCGCGAATTGCCATGCCGCTGATGCTCGCGCTATTGTCCGCGTTTACCGTACAAGCACTGTATGTGTGGACGCGCGGCTCGAAGTACACCCCTGCATCGGCTGTAATGAACGCAATCCAGTCACCGTAGTACATCGTCCCATCGCTCGCCTTGTAGAACGGCCTGTACTTGTAGTACACATTTTCGGCCAAGTTCTGCAACGTGCCGCACATAACCCCATCGTACACCGGGCAATACACCTGTGTCGACGGCATCTCCTCCGGCGCGTCGTAGCGCCGCCACTCGAATCCGCATGAGGTCTCCTCGTCGGCCAGATTCGTCTGCGCCTCAAACAGCGGCGTCCGGTTGTCGAGCATCTGCGCTGCCTGAGTCGTCATCCTCAACGCCGGTGTCGTAAACGTGTTCGACACACTATTGTACCAGTTTCCATCATACTCCGATTTCATATAGTAAAAAACTTTATATGCCGTCTGAGGCTTCAGACCTGTGATGATGTCGGTGAACTGTGTGCTTTCCAACTTATAGTATTCGTCTATTATCTTAATGCTTGAACCTGTGTATTTGCCGTTTGGTCGTATGGCTGTTGGCGTGAGTTCGCAGTCGTTCATATCCATATTTTCGCGGGTAGACTTGGTAACAAGCCAATATTCATCAGTATATTCAGAGCCATTAATAATAGCATGAACGGTGATAATTATTTCCTGACTTGGTTTCAAGCCTTTTATCTCATCAAATTCAAATGCTACATCGTCAATAACCTTTGTCGGCATATATTTCTTACCATCACGAATATACCAAACATCACTCGGCTTGATGTCATCTGCCCAAATACCGTTTATTCTAAACCTTGGAGTGATTGATGTCTGTGTGCTCTGAGACATACTTTCACAACTCCAGTCGTTAGTACTCAATGTGCCTTGATCTGTGACTATCTCATCACTGAAATTGGATTTATACCTAGCAACAAACTCATATTCGTCTCCTGGAGTTAGGCCATTAACCCTAATGCTGCCATCGGCATTTGGCGTATACGTCTTACCTTTGCAAGTAACAGAGATCATCTCGCTTATATTCTTCAGCGGTGTAAAGACGACGAAAGATGCATATTTTTCAACTTCAATCAGACCATTGATTCTTACTCCTCCGACATATTGATAATTTGAATACCAAGCAGATTGATAATCAGATACTTCAAAGTATGGAACATATATCTTATCTTCTTTATAATTTTGTTTGTAATTGTCAGAAAGCAACCCTTTTAGTGTTGGTGGTGTCGTACCTAATAGAACAAATGTCGCATTTTGTCCACAATCTCTAAATGCGTCTGAGCCAATTGATATAACTGAACCGGAAATTGTAACTGTTTTTAAATTTTTACAAGAATAAAATGCTCTTTCCCCTATGGATGTGACGGAGTTGGGGATGGTTACGCTCGTCAGGCCCAAACAACCACCAAATGCACGTTGCTTAATTGTATTAACAGTATTGGGGATGACTAAATTTGTAATCTCTACACCATTAATATACAAATGATTAGCATTAAACAATGGATTTGATCCATAAGCAAAAGAAATATTGCACCAGGAATCAATATCTGCGATATGTACTTCTTTTAGGTTTGTGCATTTTTCAAAAGCATAATAGTCTATCGTGTCGATGGAATTACCAATTGTTATGTCTCTAAGACTATAGCAGTTATTAAACGCACGTTCACCGATAGACTTCACAGAATTTGGTATAGTTATGCTATTTAAACTGCAGTTATAGAATGCCCACCGTCCTATTGATATGATTGAGTTTGGCATGTTCACTTTCGATAAATTACTGCCATAGAACGCATCGCCGCCAATGGCCGTAACATCGTATGTTTTACCGCCATAGGTTACCGTTGGTGGAATGGTGATTTCACCGCTTAGTGTTGGATAAGAAACAGAAGACGATTCAGCTCTATCGGAGGCGACAAAAACAGATGTGCTATCGCTGTTCTTGAAGTAAGCAAGACCGTCTACTTTAAAGTCGTAGGCTGAGGCAGTGGCGACAACCAAAGTGGTAAATAAGAGTAAAAGGATTCGTTTTAGCATAAGCCTTGGTTTTGTTGCCCTTCGGCCAGTCCTGCCGAAGGAATATAACACAAAAAGCGTGGACTGAATTCGCCACACCTTTAATCGGAGGTCGTAGGATACCTAAAGAAGAAGATATGGGAATCACAGCTCACGCTATAGCGTAAGCCGTTTTGCAATCCTCTCTTCTTTTTGGAAAGTTCCTACGTTTCCGACTAAGAGTGATAAGCAAAACGCTTATTCTTTTACCAGCGATGTCAAGCGGACTGTTTCCAATCCGCTGGCAAAGTTACAAACTTTCCTCCATTTCGCCAAAAAATTGAGCGAAAAAACCGCCACTTACTCGGAATCTTTACAGCGAATTGACTGATGACTGCATAATCCGCAATTGATATAGTATCCATCAGCTCCCATGCCCTAGCTTTGCATCAAAAAACACCATGATAAATTTACTTCTCAACATAGTCACAAACATGGTCAAAACCAGTGTCCCACCCCCAAAAATGATTATGATAGATTTTGCACCAGATTTGAATAATTACCGCGAAGCGGCCACATTTTCCATCTTCCATCTTCCTTTTTCCATTAATAATTTGTACTTTTGCGGTGAATATGGCGAAGATTAAGAACAGGGCGTTCAGGATGAAGCAGTTCGTGGTTGACGACACGCGGGCGGCGATGAAGGTTGGCACCGACGGGGTGCTAGTCGGGGCGTGGGCCGATGTATCAGACGCCAGGCGTGTGCTTGATGTGGGTTGCGGCTGCGGGTTGATTGCGCTGATGATTGCGCAACGGTCGCCAGAGGCCGAGATTGTTGCGTTGGACATCGACCTTGAGAGTGTGAACCAAGCCGAAATAAATTTTAATAATTCGCCGTGGACATCGCGTTTCCGCCTTCATTGCGTTGACTATAAAGCATTCAATGATAGTCCATTTGACCTGATTATCTCCAATCCGCCGTTTTTTACCAACGGTGTGTTGCCGCCTGAGGCGTCGCGTTCTCTGGCCAGACATGATGAGTCGTTGCCTTTGGAGCAATTTGTGGCTCATTCGTCGACCTTGCTTTCACCTGAGGGGCGACTGGTGTTCATCACACCGGTAGAAGCACGCAATATTGTAATTGAGGCTGCCGCATTCAACGGCTTGGCGGTTAACCGCTTGACGACAGTCATTCCTGTTGCCGGCCGTCCTTCTAAACGGCTGTTGTGGGAACTCCGCCCGAGGCAGGCTGTAGTTAGCACCACCGAGACATTGCTGGTGATGGAGAACACCCCCGGTCGTTTTTCTGAGTCATATGTTGACCTTGTATCGCCGTTTTACTTATACCTTTAATATATTAAGAAGATCATCATTTCTTCTGATCTGTGTGACAAAATACAGTGCAATTATTTGTGCAAACTTGTTGCATAAAAAATTTTTTAGTCACAATTTTATCAGATGCATTTTCAATGGTATATGCTTAAAGTGAAGATAATAAAGCACTTGTAATGCTTTATTAAGTTTTGATGTCGTGCATTTCGGAAAACTTCCAATAAAAAAATAGTGTGAATAGTTGCCCGAAATCGGGTGGTTGTTAATAAGTTTTTTTGAAAAAATGTTTTGTTTGTTGTAAATTTGCAGTCGATTTGCGCTATAAAAGTGATAACAAACTGTAAATAATTGACATAAACACAAGAAACAAAGTGGACAAGAAACATTACAATTATGATCAGGTGTATGAAGCTACACTTGAGTATTTCAAGGGTGATGAGCTCGCTGCCCGCGTGTGGTCAAGCAAATATGCTCTGAAAGACTCTTTCGGGAATCTGTATGAGCTCACCCCCGATGATATGCATAGGCGTATTGCCAGTGAGATTTCTCGTATCGAACAAAAGTATCCCAATCCGATGAGTTCTGATAAACTCTTCGAATTGATGAAGGATTTCAAGTATATCGTGCCTCAGGGAAGTCCTATGGCTGGCATCGGCAACAACTACCAGATTGGTTCGCTGAGCAACTGCTTTGTGATTGGACTTGACGGCGACCCCGACTCCTACGGTGGTATCATCAAGATTGACGAGGAGCAGGTTCAGCTGATGAAGCGTCGCGGTGGTGTGGGTCACGATTTGTCGCACATCCGCCCAAAGGGTTCACCCGTGAAGAACTCGGCTCTCACTTCCACTGGTCTGGTGCCGTTCATGGAGCGTTACTCCAATTCCACGCGCGAGGTGGCACAGGACGGCCGTCGCGGTGCGTTGATGCTCACCGTAAGCATTAAGCATCCCGACAGCGAGTCGTTCATCGACGCCAAAATGGTTGAGGGTAAGGTGACTGGAGCCAATGTCAGTGTGCGTATCGACGATGAGTTTATGCAGGCCGCAGTTGAGGGGAAACCGTATTTACAGCGTTACCCTGTGGACAGCGACAAGCCGGAGTACACCCATGAGGTGGACGCCCGTGCGTTGTGGAACAAAATCGTGCACAACGCATGGAAGAGTGCCGAGCCCGGTGTGTTGTTCTGGGACACCATCTCTCGCGAGGCCATTCCCGACTGCTACAGCGACTTGGGCTTCCGTACCATTTCCACCAACCCGTGCGGTGAGATACCCTTGTGCCCATATGACAGTTGCCGCCTTATTGCCATCAATTTGTACAGCTACGTTGAGAACCCGTTCACACCCGAGGCACGTTTCAATTATGACCTCTTTGCCGAGCACGTGGGTTACGCACAGCGAATGATGGACGATATCATTGACTTGGAGATGGAGAAGATTGAGACCATTCTGGCAAAAATCAAGACCGACCCTGAGACTGCCGAGGTGAAGCAGACAGAGATGAACCTCTGGCAGAAAATTCGCACTAAAACCCTGAAGGGCCGCCGTACCGGAGTTGGTACCACCGCTGAGGGTGACATGATTGCCGCGATGGGTCTGCGTTACGGCACACCAGAGGCTACCGAATTCAGTGTAAGCGTTCACCGTGCATTGGCATTAGCCGCTTATCGCTCGTCGGTGAATATGGCCAAGGAACGAGGCGCTTTTGAGATTTATGATGCCAAACGTGAGGAGAACAATCCGTATGTGAACCGCCTGCGTGAGGCCGACCCTGAACTCTACGAGATGATGGTTAAATACGGTCGTCGCAACATAGCCTGCCTTACCATAGCCCCGACAGGAACCACGAGCATTCTTACGCGCACCACCAGCGGCATCGAGCCGGTGTTCCTGCCCGTGTACAAGCGCCGCCGCAAGGTGAACCCAAGCGACAAGAATGTTCGCGTTGACTACGTCGACGAAAACGGCGACTCGTTTGAGGAATATATCGTTTACCATCCCAAGTTTATCACTTGGATGAATATCAACGGTATAGAGGTGCGCCAGGATTATACTCAGGAAGAAATCAACGCCCTTGTGGAGCGTTCACCTTACTATAAGGCCACAAGCAACGATGTGGACTGGGTGAATAAGGTGAAGATGCAAGGTATGGTACAGAAGTGGGTTGACCACAGCATCAGCGTTACCATCAACCTGCCTAACGACATCAGTGAGGAAATGGTGGGCAAACTCTATGTGGAAGCTTGGCGTAGCGGCTGCAAGGGTTGCACGGTTTACCGCGACGGCTCTCGTTCAGGCGTGCTTATACAGTTGACCAACGACAAGAAAAAGAAAACTGAGGAGCAGAAACCGCAGTATATCGCCGAAGAAGGTCACATTCTCAAGCGCCCCATCGAGTTGGAGGCCGATGTGGTTCGTTTCCAAAACAATAAGGAAAAATGGATTGCCTTTATAGGACTGGTGAACGGACGTCCCTATGAGATCTTCACCGGTATTGCCGACGATGAGGAGGGCATTTTCTGCCCGAAGTCGGTGTCGAAAGGCAAGATTATCAAGGCTGTGGATGAGAACGGCAACAAGCGATACGACTTCCAGTTTATCAATAAACGTGGTTTCAAGACCACAATCGAGGGACTGAGCGAGAAATTCAACCCCGAGTTCTGGAACTATGCCAAGCTTATCTCTGGCGTTCTGCGATATGGAATGCCTATCCAGCAGGTTCTGAAATTAGTAAGCAGCCTCGAGTTGGACAATAAGAGTATCAATACCTGGAAGATGGGTGTGGAGCGTGCATTGAAGAAGTATCTTCCCGACGGGACGAAGCTTAGCGGCCAGACATGCCCGAACTGCGGCCAGGAATCGCTGGTTTATCAAGAGGGTTGCCTGATCTGCACCAACTGCGGCACATCGCGTTGCGGTTAATCAGCATGACAACTAACAATGTGATATTATAGATTTTTACTAACTGTACGGACAGCGTTGTTTTGCCGGCAGTCGTGGGATGAAAATCCATTACGACTGCCGGTTGCCTTTATTTCCAGTCGCTTAAAGGCGTGGAAACAGGAAAAATATGGTTATCAAGAGAAGTTTAACATATTATAACAGTCTTTATTAGTCTAATTTTTACCAAAATTAGTAATTTTGCAAACAAATAACAAGTTAATACTGGAACAAACCGCTTATACACAGGTGAAAATTGCTATTAACAAAGAACTGATTCAAACGATGCCTCAGGTCGAATTCCCGGGTAAAGTACACATTATCGACTCGACATATCATCTGAGGGAGGCAATCAATGTTCTGCGCCGAGCCGACATAGTTGGGTTCGACACTGAGACTCGGCCGTCGTTTCGCCGTGGGCCAATGCGTCCGCCGGCGCTGCTGCAATTATCGACCATGACCGACTGTTTCCTGTTTCGTCTAAACAAAATACATCTGCCGGATGTTTTGGTCGACTATCTCACCGATGGCACCTGCCCGAAGGTGGGTCTCTCTGTTGGAGATGACTTTTTGGCTCTTAAGCGCATAAGAAATATTGAGCCCAAAGGTTTCGTCGACTTGCAGGATATAGTTAAAGAATACAGTATAGCTGATATTAGCCTGCAAAAGGTGTATGCCATAATCTTCGGTAAGAAAATAGCAAAGAGTCAACGGCTTACCAACTGGGAAGCTCCCACGCTTAGCGAAGGACAAATCCGCTATGCCGCTATTGATGCTTGGGCTTGTACCAATGCATATCACCACTTGTTACAAGGTGGTTTCCATCCCGAGGAATCACCTTATATCCTGAATGAGGAAGAAACCGAGGACCAACAGTAGTGCGTCATGAGACTCAAACGCTCGACTATAATACCGCTGGCGGCGCTTGTCTATCTTGTAGTCATGGCGTCGTTGGGCTATAAGAACCATGTTGAGCATTATTGGTGGATTGTGGGTATCAGTGTGGTGGTGATTGTGCTGCTGTACTGGTCATTACGCCGCAAGGAAAAACTCCGCGAGCGACGTGAACAGGAGTTGGAGGCCAATAATTACACCACCTACAGTGAGGAGGAAAAGAAGAGCAACCAAGAATAGTGGCTGACGCGTGAGATAACAAACAGGCCCGCGAATGCGTTCGCGGGCCTGTGATGTTTAGTGGGGTAAAATCAATTACAGACCAATCTTCTTTGCGATGGCAGCGGGAACGGCTTCCTTGTTGACATAGATATCGATGGTCTTAGCCAAGAAGTAGGCTTCGCTGACATAGAAGAAGCCGTGGTAGAGTTGGTTGGTATCCCAACTGTTCTGTACTTTGTAGTACTTGTTGCCTTCCTGGTCGACAGCCTTACCTACAATTACCATACCGTGGTCGTCGGTCGTTTCCTTGTTGTCGAAACCAAGCTGACGTGACTCTTGGGTCACTTCCTGCTCGGGGCTCGGGCCCTTAATCTCCCACTTTTCTTCCTCGCGGTCCTTGTCGCTAAGTTGGTCCCAGCGCTCGCGGTCGGTGCCTTCGAGATCCTCAACGTCTTTCTCCTTAATCAGCAAGGCATATCCTTTGCGCCACTTGAATCCTTTTTCGCTAACATCGGCTGCCCAGTCGACAACATAACCTTTGTCGATTGCGTTGTCGACGATAGCCTTCATCTCTTCCATGGGCACATTCATATGCTCACCCCACAGCCAGTTGTCGGCAACCTCCATGATAAACGACTCGTAGAACGGATGGTGTGTGAACGAGGTGATGCTGATATAGTCGTTGAGGTTGATGGGCAGAGAAGCGGCAAACGACTTTGGAGTATAGGTTTTGCCCTCCCACTTGAAAGTCTCAGGCATCTCACCCATATATGCGTCGAGAATGCCTCTGAAACCCTTGAGCCATGCCGGCGAGAGTTTCTTCATTTGGTTCTTGTTGATCACACCGACATAGCCCCTAAGTGCGTCGGTCATCTCGGCGGTGGCGAATTTCTTGTCACCGTTCACCATACCGGTGTACACATCGTTGGGAACCATGCCATAGTTCTTCCAAACATAAGGCACGTCGAGGCCACTACCGCCTTCAGCAAAGTTGATTTTGCCGTCCATGCGGATGTACTTGATGGCTTTGTCGTAGTAGCAGTGGTTGACCACGAAGCCTTCGCTCAGGTGGATTTCCTTGCCCGTTTTACGCAGAATCTCACTTTCAAAGAAAGTGTTGCTCGAGTAGCACCAGCAAGTGCCGCTCTTGTTCTGGTCTTTGACAGGAGTGGTTTTGATAACTTTCACATCGGTGAATTTGAAGCCTGTGCTGTCGGGGATTACGACCTTGGGCTCCTCGGCCATGGCACTCATAGCCACTAATGCCGAAACAGCTAAGAATAGGAATTTTTTCATATTAGAGGTATAAATTAGAGTTTTCAAGCGTGCAAATATAGTAATTATTGTTGATTCAACAAATTATTTCACCATATTTTAATTGTTGCCATAATATTTTCTTTAAAAAAGATTAATTAATTTGCTAAATACACATTAAATAATTAATTTTACGGCATTATATGGGACTATTTAATCAGCATAGACTTAGATATTATAATTCATATTTTATTAACTTATTAAAAAACAACTATTTCAGTATGAGGAAATTTCTATCTCTTCTATTGATGTCGGTTCTCGCTGTAAGTGCAGCTTGGGCGGCCGATGTGACTGATGTGTTGACCAATGCCTCAACCGGAGTTTCCGGCAGCAGTTATGTGGATTGGACATACACTGGAGCATCGGGTACTGCTTATTCAGGCCAAAGTGCAGGCGGCAATAACTCGATTCAGTTGCGATCCAAAAACAACAACTCGGGTATTGTTTCCACCAAAACTATCGGCAAACTGAAAAGCGTGAAAATCACGTTTAACAGCAACACTGTTGCTACGAGAACTGTTGACGTGTATGGCAGTAACACTGCCTATACTGCGCCCACCGACTTGTATGGATCGACTTCCGGAACCAAGATCGGCTCGGTGAACGTTGACGACGGCGCAACCCAGACCATTACAGTCACTGGTGACTACACCTACGTGGGTTTGCGTTCCAACAACAACGCGCTCTACCTCGACGAGGTTCAGATTGTTTGGACAAGCGGCGGTGGCGATACTCCACAGCCGACGACGGTAACCCCGCCTACGTTCTCACCTGCGGCTGGCGAGTTGGCTTCCGGCTCTACGGTGACCCTCAGCGCTCCTGATGCAGCGCTAATCATGTACACCACCGACGGCACTAATCCTTCGTTTGCCAACGAGGTGGGAGAACTCTATGAGGACCCAATTAGCATTACCTCAGCTGTTACAATCAAAGCTATCGCAGTTGATGACGATGGAAACGAGAGCGATGTAGTCAGTGCCTCTTACACTATCAAGAGCGGAGATACTCCCGAGCCCGGAGGCGGAGATTACAAACGAATCAGTTCTACTGCCGATGTTACTACCGACGGCAAGTATATTATTGTCTCGGAGGCAGTTAATGCCACATTGGGCGGTTTGCGTAGTCAAGTGGCTATTGAGTTGAGCAACGGCACGGCCACTGCGCCTTCCGACGACTACAATGAGTATCAGTTGGTCGCTGTTGATGGAGGCCACTATTATCTCAAGGTTGGCGACAAGTATTTGCAGTGGACATCAAGCACTACCATCACCAATGCAGAGATTCCTGCTGATGCTACTGCAGCGCAATGGGACATTGCTTTCGATGGTAATGATGTAACGCTGACGAACGTCAGCAGCGGTCGTAAGCTCTTGGCTTACAACAGTGATACGAGGAGCGAGTTCCGCGCTTATGCCAGCCCCACAACGAGCACTAACTCTATTCAGCTGTACAAGGCTGTAGAGGGCGGCACTCCTGTGGAGGTAGCCGATCCAGTGTTCTCACCTGAGAGCGACCTGTTCAACCAACCACTATCGGTTACCATCACTTCGGCCACCGCTGGTGCTGAGATTTATTACACAATAACCGATGACAATACATTCCCTGCAGTTCCTACCAAGAACGACAACTTGTATAATGGTCCGATTGAACTGACCAGCAGCGGTTATTACTGGATTCACGCTAAGGCATTCATGGGTGATGCCGAGAGCAGCCCTGTTCAGGCTTACTACACCCTCGAGATTTCGGGTCAGCAGACTCAGGCCGAGCCTCCTGTGATTTCACCTGCCGGCGGCAGCTTTGACGGTGAGGTTACTGTGACCATGAGTGCTGGTGGTGAGACAGATATGATTCTCTACACCACCGACGGTCAGAATCCGTCGTACGAACTCGGTGTCGGCGAGATTTATGAGGGTGCCTTCACTCTCAATAAATCGACAGTGGTCAAGGCAATCGCACTCGACCCCGATGCACTTCCCACAGAAGTGGTAACTGCCGAGTTTAAGCTCAATCCTGCCGGTGAACTCGTCTTCACCCCCGAAAGCGGAACCACCTTTGAGAATGGTGAGACGCTGAATGTTAAGATAGCCAGCAACAATGCTGTTATGATTCTTTACACTGTTGATGGAACAACACCTTCGTTTGAAAATAGTGTAGGTGAGATCTATGAGGATGCCGGTATCGACATCACCGCCACCACCACCATCAAGGCTGTTGCTTACAACAACGATGGTGTTGGCACTTCGGGTGAGGCTACTTATACTATGGAAGGTGGCCAACCTGTTGAGGGCGACTATG